>NZ_NFKD01000048.1:0-34399 GCF_002160215.1 Bacteroides sp. An19
CTTATACTTCATAGACAATACAAAAGTAATTAATCCGTGGGAGACAGAGGTCTCCCTTTTTTATTTTGTATTGCCGGATGACCCGAAGCCCGGCTTCCACCGCCTTCCTCCGCCCTTTCAGCTACGCTCCAAGGACGGAGGAAGGCGGTGGAGGAGTTGCACTTCTAACTTGACGGTGGGCCTCTGTCTGTTTGTATTTTAAATTCTTATGCAGGCATAAAAGGGTCAGTCATGAAACGAATACATCAAGACGGGAAAAAACTTTTGGGGAAATTCAAAACCGTTTCTTAGAAGCTGTTTTGAATTTATCGTGCGATGATTTGGGATGAGTTTTTGAGGCATTTTCGCTTCTGTGATGAGGAAGATAGCGGGCTATCTGACGAAGAACAGGAGCGAAAAGGGCCAAAAAATCGCCCAAAGCACACACGAAAACGTATACATCAAGACAAGAAAAACTTTTTGGAGAAATTCAAAACAGCTTCTTAATTGTCTGATGAAATTTCGTAGGCATTCGAACCAATGCTTGCTGATTGCCGTTTTTCCAGATAGTATCATAGCAAGGCGCAGTTGGCTGCGAAAGCCCGCGGATATGGGTGCGTCGGCACATACATATAAGTCCATCCGTTGTAAGATTATTAATCTTCAGGCTGCAAGATTATTAATCTTACAAGCGGAAGATTATTAATCTTACACCAGGCGAAGTTATCTGCGTGTCCTTTTTCGTTTGTTTCCGGTCTGTTTTCCCGATTTTATTCGTCAGATAGCCCGCTATCCTCCTCATAAAATCAGAAAAGCATCCTCGAAAACAATTCGCAAAATTAACCTGAGCAAAATTTAAACAGGCTCTTAGTGATGCGCGGTGAGCGGAACGGATACGGCATACAGGAACTGTGACATCAACAAAATGCACAAATTCATAATGTTCATAGTATATAAAGGTATGAATTTATTCAAAACAGTTTCTCAGTTTTCATCATAATTTTCCTGTATCTTCCCCGGCTTGTTCCATTTTGCCGTTTCAGTTATCTTTGTGGATTGTGGCAGTCAACTGGAATGACTTGTGAATATATCTTCGTCCTCAAATGAATACATACATGAAGTCTAAATATTTATTTAACCTTTTTATACAATTTTATATCTACGGGAAAGAGATGATTCTTCTCTTGGGACATAGAATCCTGAAAGTCATTGTATAATGATCCGTATTGTCATCTTTGGAGTTTGTGACGGATGTTCTCCGGCTGGGTAAGCTCTATGCCTTTCTCTCTGACTAATCAGTTTGCGGAAAAGAAAGGAGAAAATTTTATCGTTATCAGAATTTTATGCAAAAACAGTTTGTGTATTAAAAAGTTATTTGTAATTTTGCAGCCCGAAATGTATAGTTTCGGCTTGATATAGGAAAACAAAATAAATATAACAATATAAATAATTAAAAATCAAACAAAATGCCTACTATTCAACAGTTAGTAAGAAAAGGAAGAAAGGTTTTGGTTGAGAAGAGTAAATCTCCGGCACTTGATTCATGTCCGCAAAGACGTGGTGTATGTGTGCGTGTTTACACTACAACTCCGAAGAAACCGAATTCTGCAATGCGTAAAGTTGCTCGTGTGCGTCTGACAAACTCTAAGGAAGTGAACTCTTATATTCCGGGAGAAGGCCACAACTTGCAGGAACACTCTATTGTATTGGTACGTGGCGGTCGTGTGAAAGACCTTCCGGGTGTACGTTATCACATCGTTCGTGGCACATTGGATACGGCCGGCGTGGCAGGACGTACGCAAAGACGTTCTAAGTACGGTGCTAAGCGTCCGAAACCGGGACAGGCAGCTCCGGCAGGAAAGGGTAAGAAGTAATATCTGCTGCGGGTATACAGAAAATTATTAATCCGTTTTGGTTTGCAGGAAAGCTTTAAGGTTGAGTAAATGTCTCGGAGGAGGCGTTGAAGAAAACAAAAGGTGCAGCCCCAAACTAAACATTATTATCAAAACAAAATGAGAAAAGCAAAACCTAAAAAACGTATCATTCTTCCGGATCCCGTATTCAACGATCCGAAGGTTTCTAAATTTGTAAACCACTTGATGTATGACGGTAAGAAGAATACTTCTTACGAAATCTTCTACAAAGCATTGGATGTGGTAGGAACAAAGCTTCCGGGCGAAGAAAAATCAGCATTGGAAGTGTGGAAAAAAGCATTGGACAATGTAACTCCTCAGTTGGAAGTGAAGTCTCGCCGTATTGGTGGTGCCACTTTCCAGGTTCCGACTGAGATCCGTCCTGAACGTAAGGAGTCTATTTCAATGAAAAACCTGATCGCTTTTGCACGTAAACGTGGTGGAAAATCGATGGCTGACAAATTGGCTGCTGAAATTCTGGATGCATATAACGAACAGGGCGGTGCTTTCAAGCGTAAGGAAGATATGCACCGTATGGCTGAAGCTAACCGTGCATTTGCTCACTTCAGATTCTAATCAAGTATAATTAATTTAAGAAGGAACAGAAAATGGCTAAACATGATTTGCATTTGACCCGTAACATTGGTATTATGGCTCACATCGATGCCGGTAAAACCACTACTTCAGAACGTATTCTGTTTTATACTGGTTTAACTCACAAAATCGGTGAAGTTCATGATGGCGCTGCTACGATGGACTGGATGGAACAGGAGCAGGAACGTGGTATCACGATTACCTCTGCTGCTACAACCACTTACTGGAATTATGCGGGCAACAAGTATAAGATCAACTTGATCGATACTCCGGGGCACGTGGACTTTACTGCTGAGGTAGAACGTTCGTTGCGTGTGCTGGACGGTGCTGTTGCTACTTATTGTGCCGTAGGTGGCGTTGAGCCGCAGTCGGAAACGGTATGGCGTCAGGCTGACAAGTACAATGTTCCCCGTATCGGTTATGTCAACAAAATGGACCGTTCGGGCGCGGACTTCTTCGAAGTGGTACGTCAGATGAAAGATGTATTGGGCGCTAATCCGTGTCCGGTAGTTGTTCCTATCGGTGCCGAAGAAAACTTCAAGGGATTGGTTGACTTGATCAAGATGAAAGCTATCTATTGGCATGATGAAACCATGGGTGCCGATTATGAGGTAGAGGATATCCCGGCAAACTTGGTTGACGAAGCGAATGAATGGCGCGATAAAATGCTGGAAAAAGTAGCTGAGTTCGACGAAGCTTTGATGGAAAAGTACTTCGATGATCCTTCTACGATTACGGAAGAAGAAATCCTGCGTGCTTTGCGTGCCGGAACTTTGAAAATGGAAATCGTGCCGATGTTGTGCGGTTCTTCGTTTAAGAATAAGGGCGTGCAGACATTGTTGGATTATGTATGTGCATTCTTGCCTTCTCCGTTGGATACTCCGAATATTGTGGGTACAAACCCCTCTACCGGAGCTGAAGAAGACCGTAAGCCGAGCGAAGATGAAAAAACTGCTGCTTTGGCATTTAAGATTGCTACCGACCCGTATGTAGGCCGTCTGACTTTCTTCCGTGTTTATTCTGGTAAGGTTGAGGCAGGTTCTTATATCTATAATTCTCGTTCTGGAAAGAAAGAACGTGTTTCGCGTCTGTTCCAGATGCATTCTAACAAGCAGAATCCGGTAGAGGTAATTAGTGCTGGTGATATTGGTGCTGGGGTAGGTTTCAAAGATATCCGCACCGGTGATACACTGTGTGACGAAACTGCTCCGATCGTATTGGAATCTATGGATTTCCCGGAACCGGTTATCGGTATTGCAGTAGAGCCGAAGACTCAGAAAGATTTGGACAAGCTGTCTAACGGTTTGGCTAAGCTGGCTGAAGAAGATCCGACCTTTACTGTACGCACAGACGAGCAGACCGGTCAGACCATCATCTCGGGTATGGG
The DNA here is from genome assembly GCF_002160215.1 of Bacteroides sp. An19. Taxonomy (NCBI): domain Bacteria; kingdom Pseudomonadati; phylum Bacteroidota; class Bacteroidia; order Bacteroidales; family Bacteroidaceae; genus Bacteroides; species Bacteroides sp. An19. The sequence goes on from NZ_NFKD01000048.1 coordinate 3,874, forward strand.
TGAGCTTCACTTGGATATCATCATCGACCGTTTGAAACGTGAATTCAAGGTTGAATGTAACCAAGGCCGTCCGCAGGTAAACTACAAGGAAGCTATCACAAAGACTGTGGAATTGCGTGAAGTGTATAAGAAGCAGTCGGGTGGTCGCGGTAAGTTTGCCGATATCATCGTTACCGTAGGACCGGTTGACGAAGACTGGACACAAGGTGGATTGCAGTTCATCGATGAGGTGAAAGGTGGTAATGTGCCTAAGGAATTCATTCCTTCTGTACAGAAAGGTTTCCAGACAGCTATGAAGAATGGTGTGTTGGCAGGATTCCCGCTTGACTCTTTGAAGGTTGTGCTGAAAGATGGTTCGTTCCACCCGGTAGACTCTGACCAACTGTCATTCGAAATCTGTGCCATCCAGGCTTATAAGAACGCTTGCGTGAAGGCAGGTCCTGTATTGATGGAGCCGATTATGAAGCTGGAAGTCGTTACTCCGGAAGAAAATATGGGTGACGTAATCGGTGACTTGAACAAACGTCGTGGCCAGGTAGAAGGTATGGAGACAAGCCGTTCGGGTGCCCGTATCGTGAAGGCGATGGTTCCGCTGGCAGAAATGTTCGGCTATGTAACTGCCTTGCGTACGATTACTTCGGGTCGTGCAACCTCTTCAATGAGTTACGACCATCATGCTCAAGTATCTTCTTCTATCGCTAAGGCTGTTCTGGAAGAAGTGAAAGGCCGTACCGATTTGGTATAATCAAAAAAAATAGCTTGAAGCCTATGGGGGTTAGCGAATGACTCTTAACCCTCATGCTTCATCTTATTGGATAATCATCTAATAATATAATAAAAGGAAAATGAGTCAGAAAATCAGAATTAAATTGAAATCTTACGATCACAACTTGGTAGACAAGTCTGCTGAGAAGATTGTAAAGACTGTAAAAGCTACAGGTGCTATTGTGAGCGGTCCGATTCCATTGCCTACTCATAAGCGTATCTTTACAGTAAACCGTTCGACTTTCGTTAATAAAAAGTCGCGTGAACAGTTCGAATTGTCTTCTTACAAGAGACTGATTGACATCTATAGCTCAACTGCCAAGACAGTGGATGCATTGATGAAATTGGAATTGCCGAGTGGAGTAGAAGTAGAAATTAAAGTTTAATGAATTAAAAATTAACTGAAATGCCAGGATTATTAGGAAAGAAAATCGGAATGACATCCGTTTTCAGTGCTGATGGTAAGAATGTACCATGCACTGTTATCGAAGCTGGTCCCTGTGTAGTTACTCAGATTAAGAGCGTAGAAAAAGATGGCTATGCAGCTGTTCAGTTGGGCTTCCAGGAAATGAAGGAAAAGCATACAACCAAACCGCTGATGGGTCACTTCAAAAAAGCAGGAGTAACTCCCAAGAGACACTTGGCCGAGTTCAAAGATTTCTCAGAAGAATTGAATTTAGGTGACACAATTACCGTAGAACTGTTCAATGATGCTCCGTATGTGGATATAATCGGAACATCGAAGGGTAAAGGTTTTCAGGGCGTCGTTAAACGTCATGGCTTCGGTGGTGTAGGTCAGACTACTCACGGTCAGCACAACCGTGCCCGCAAACCGGGTTCTATCGGTGCATGTTCTTATCCCGCAAAGGTGTTCAAAGGAATGCGCATGGGAGGTCAAATGGGTGGTGGTAGAGTTACTACTCACAACTTGCAAGTATTAAAAGTAATTCCTGAACATAACCTGCTGTTGATTAAGGGCTCTGTTCCAGGTTACAAAGGTTCAATCGTAATAATTGAGAAATAATGGAAGTTAATGTATTAAATATTAAAGGTGAAGATACCGGAAGAAAAGTTGTCTTGAATGACGCCATCTTCGGCATCACTCCGAATGACCACGCTATCTATTTGGCTGTAAAGCAGTACTTGGCTAATCAGCGTCAGGGTACTCACAAGTCAAAAGAAAGAAGTGAAATAAGTGGTTCTACTCGTAAATTGGGCCGTCAGAAAGGTGGCGGTGGTGCACGTCGCGGTGATATCAATTCTCCGCTGTTGGTTGGCGGTGCACGTGTGTTTGGTCCGAAACCTCGTGACTACAGCTTTAAGTTGAACAAGAAAGTGAAATCGTTGGCCCGTAAGTCTGCTTTGTCTTATAAGGCTCAGGCAAATAACATTGTTGTGGTTGAAGACTTCACATTTGAAGCTCCGAAGACAAAAGATTTCGTAAATGTTGTGAATAATCTTAAAGTAGCTGGTAAGAAGTTACTGATGGTTTTGCCGGAAGCAAATAAAAACGTATATTTGTCAGCTCGTAATTTAGAGCGTACAAATTTGGCGATTGCTTCTGCGCTGAATACTTATGTGGTATTGAACGCAGAAACTCTTGTTGTTACAGAGAATGCATTGAAAGCTATCGAGGAAACCTTAATTAAATAATTATAGGAGGCTGAAAGTAATATGGGAATGATTGTTAAACCGTTGGTTACAGAAAAAATGACGGCTATTACAGATAAGATGAACAACCGTTTCGGGTTCATCGTACGTCCGGAAGCCAACAAATTGGAAATTAAGAGTGAAATCGAAGCTTTGTATAACGTGACCGTGTTGGATGTAAACACGATGCGTTATCAAGGGAAAAACAAAACTCGTTATACAAAATCAGGCTTGATCAAAGGTCGCAAGAACGCTTTCAAGAAAGCAATTGTTACCTTGAAAGAAGGCGATACTATTGATTTTTATAGTAATATTTGATATAGAAGATGGCAGTACGTAAATTTAAGCCCACAACACCGGGGCAGAGACACAAAATTATTGGTACTTTTGAAGAGATTACTGCATCGGTACCAGAAAAATCTCTTGTGTATGGAAAGCGTTCTACGGGTGGTCGTAACAACGTAGGTAAGATGACAATGCGCTATATAGGTGGCGGTCATAAGAGAAAATATCGTATCATCGATTTCAAGAGAAACAAAGACGGTGTTCCGGCAGTTGTTAAAACTATTGAATACGATCCGAACCGTTCGGCTCGTATCGCTCTGTTGTTTTACGCTGACGGAGAAAAAAGATATATCATTGCTCCTAATGGATTGCAAGTAGGCAGCACATTGATGTCGGGAGCGGATGCGACGCCTGAGATTGGTAACGCGCTTCCGTTGGATAACATCCCTGTCGGTACTGTAATTCATAACATTGAATTGCGTCCGGGACAAGGAGCTGCACTGGTAAGATCGGCTGGTAATTTTGCTCAATTGACTTCTCGTGAGGGACGTTATTGTGTGGTTAAATTGCCTTCTGGCGAATTGAGACAAATCTTGGGTGCTTGCAAGGCTACTATTGGTAGTGTAGGTAACTCTGACCATGCGTTGGAGTCTTCTGGTAAGGCAGGCCGCTCTCGCTGGTTGGGACGTCGTCCGCACAACCGTGGTGTTGTTATGAACCCTGTTGATCACCCGATGGGTGGTGGTGAAGGACGTCAGTCTGGAGGTCATCCGAGATCACGCAAAGGTTTGTATGCTAAGGGCTTGAAGACAAGATCTCCGAAGAAACAGTCTTCTAAGTATATAATTGAAAGAAGAAAGTAATAACAACTGATTTTAACTGAGAAAATTATGAGTCGTTCATTAAAAAAAGGTCCATATATTAATGTAAAACTGGAAAAGAAAGTGCTTGCCATGAATGAAAGTGGCAAGAAGTCAGTTGTTAAGACGTGGGCCAGAGCTTCAATGATTTCGCCTGATTTCGTTGGGCATACTATTGCAGTTCATAACGGAAATAAATTTATTCCTGTTTATGTTACAGAAAACATGGTGGGACACAAGTTGGGTGAATTTGCCCCGACACGTACATTCCGTGGCCATGCTGGTAACAAGAAAAAATAAACGGACAGGAGCTTTTTGAAATAATAAAAAGTGAAGAATAATGGGAGCAAGAAAAAAAATATCGGCTGAGAAAAGAAAAGAAGCCCGTAAAACCATGTATTTTGCAAAATTGCAAAATGTGCCTACTTCTCCACGTAAGATGCGTCTGGTTGCAGATATGATTCGTGGAATGGAAGTAAATCGTGCACTTGGCGTTTTGAAGTTTTCTTCAAAAGCAGCAGCTGCAAAAGTTGAGAAATTGTTACGCTCTGCTATTGCAAACTGGGAAACGAAAAACGAGCGCAAGGCTGAAGACGGCGAATTGTATGTGACTAAGATTTTTGTTGATGAAGGAGTTACTCTGAAAAGAATGAGACCGGCTCCGCAGGGTAGAGGTTACAGAATTCGCAAACGTTCTAATCATGTGACTCTGTTTGTTGATGCTAAAAATACTAATGATAAAAATTAAACGTAGATGGGACAGAAAGTTAATCCGATAAGCAACCGTTTAGGAATTATCAGAGGATGGGATTCTAATTGGTACGGTGGCAAGAATTATGGTGATGCTTTGCTGGAAGACAGCAAAATTCGTAAATATCTGAATGCCAGACTTGCAAAAGCCAGCGTTTCTAGAATCGTAATCGAACGTACTCTGAAATTGGTGACAATTACTGTATGTACTGCTCGTCCGGGTATTATCATTGGTAAAGGTGGTCAGGAAGTTGACAAGTTGAAAGAGGAGTTGAAGAAGATCACCGATAAAGATATCCAAATCAATATCTTCGAAGTAAAGCGTCCCGAACTTGATGCTGTTATCGTTGCAAACAACATCGCTCGCCAGGTAGAGGGTAAAATCGCTTACCGCCGTGCTATTAAGATGGCTATTGCCAATACGATGCGCATGGGTGCTGAAGGTATTAAGGTTTTGATTTCTGGTCGTTTGAATGGCGCAGAAATGGCGCGTTCTGAAATGTATAAGGAAGGTCGTACACCGTTGCATACTTTCCGTGCAGACATTGATTACTGTCAGGCTGAAGCATTGACAAAGGTCGGTTTGCTGGGCATTAAGGTATGGATTTGCCGGGGTGAGGTTTATGGAAAACGTGAGTTGGCTCCTAACTTTACACAGGCAAAAGAAAACGGCCGTGGCGGAAACGGAAATAACAGTGGCAAGAATTTCCGCAGAAAGAAAAATAACAATCGCTAACGAATTTGAATTTTAGGAATTATGTTACAACCGAAAAAGACAAAATTCAGAAGACAGCAGAAGGGCAGCGCCAAAGGTAATGCACAGCGTGGTCATCAGTTGGCATTTGGTTCTTTTGGAATCAAATCTTTACAGACCAAATGGATTACGGGTCGTCAGATTGAAGCAGCTCGTATTGCTGTAACTAGATATATGCAACGTCAGGGTCAGATTTGGATCCGCATTTTCCCGGACAAACCGATTACTCGTAAGCCTGCTGACGTACGTATGGGTAAAGGTAAAGGTAATCCGGAAGGATTTGTTGCTCCTGTAACTCCGGGTCGTATCCTGATTGAAGTGGAAGGAGTATCTTTTGATGTAGCTAAAGAAGCTTTGCGCCTGGCGGCACAAAAACTTCCTGTGACTACTAAGTTTATTGTTAGACGTGATTACGACGCAAGTCAAAATGCTTAATTGAGATATGAAGATTGCAGAAATTAGAGAAATACCGACCAGTGAATTGGCTGAAAGAATTCAGACAGAAGTGGCTAATTATAACCAAATGGTGTTGAATCATTCAATCTCTCCGTTGGAAAATACTGCACAAATCAGAACTTTGCGTAGAACGATTGCACGGATGAAGACAGAATTGCGTCAGAGAGAACTCAACAACAAATAACAAGGTCTTATTATGGAAGTAAGAAATTTAAGAAAAGAAAGAACTGGTGTTGTGGTTAGCAACAAGATGGATAAGACTGTTACTGTTGCTGCCAAATTTAAGGAGAAACACCCGATTTATGGTAAGTTCGTTTCGAAGACGAAAAAATATCATGCTCATGACGAAAAGAATGAATGTGCTGTAGGTGATACTGTACGCATCATGGAAACTCGTCCTTTGAGTAAGACTAAGAGATGGAGAGTGGTTGAAATAATTGAAAAAGCGAAGTAATTATGATACAAACAGAATCCAGACTTACAGTATGTGATAACAGTGGCGCAAAAGAAGCTCTTTGCATTCGTGTATTGGGCGGAACGAGAAGACGCTATGCTTCTGTAGGAGATGTGATTGTCGTTTCTGTAAAGAGCGTAATCCCATCAAGTGATATTAAGAAAGGTGCAGTATCTAAGGCTTTGGTCGTACGTACTAAGAAAGAAATCCGTCGTGCTGATGGTTCTTATATTCGTTTTGATGACAATGCATGTGTGTTGCTGAACAATGCGGGCGAAATTAGAGGTAGTCGTATCTTTGGACCGGTAGCGAGAGAATTGCGTAGTGTGAATATGAAAGTGGTTTCACTTGCACCTGAAGTACTTTAATTTTGTTAAAAAGTTAAGTCGTAATGAGTAAGTTACATATTAAGAAAGGCGATACAGTTTACGTAAACTCTGGTGAAGACAAGGGTAAAACTGGACGTGTGTTGAAAGTTCTTGTAAAAGAGGGACGTGCAGTGGTTGAGGGTATCAACATGGTATCCAAAAGTACTAAACCGAATGCAAAGAATCCGCAGGGAGGTATTGTGAAACAGGAAGCTCCGATTCACATCTCTAACCTGAATCCGGTTGACCCGAAGACAGGTAAACCGACACGTATTGGTAGAAGAGAAAGTTCTGATGGAAGAACATTTGTTCGTTATGCTAAAAAATCGGGAGAGGAGATTAAATAATGGGTAATACTGCTAGCCTTAAGAAAGAATATGCAGAGCGTATCGCTCCTGCATTGAAGAATCAATTCAAGTATTCTTCGACTATGCAAATTCCTGTACTCAAGAAGATTGTAATCAATCAGGGCTTGGGTATGGCTGTTGCTGATAAGAAAATAATTGATGTTGCCATCAATGAGTTGACTGCTATTACAGGACAGAAAGCAGTGGCAACTGTATCACGCAAAGATATCGCAAACTTCAAATTGCGTAAAAAAATGCCGATTGGTGTGATGGTGACTTTGCGTCGTGAGAGAATGTATGAGTTCCTTGAAAAACTTGTGCGTGTGGCTTTGCCGCGTATCCGTGACTTCAAAGGTATTGAAAGTAAGTTTGACGGTCGTGGTAACTATACCTTGGGTATTCAGGAGCAAATCATTTTCCCGGAAATCAATATCGATAGCATTGCCAAGATTATGGGTATGAATATCACTTTCGTGACTTCTGCTCAGACTGATGAAGAAGGTTATGCATTGTTGAAAGAATTCGGTTTACCGTTTAAAAACGCTAAAAAAGACTGATTAGATATGGCAAAAGAATCAATGAAAGCTCGTGAAGTAAAAAGAGCGAAGCTGGTAGCCAAATATGCAGAAAAACGTGCTGCACTGAAAAAAATTGTCAATTCAGGTGATCCTGTTGCAGCGTTTGAGGCGGCACAGAAATTGCAAAGCCTCCCTAAGAATGCAAATCCGATTCGTTTACACAATCGTTGCAAGCTGACAGGTCGTCCTAGAGGTTACATGCGTCAGTTCGGTATTTCACGTATCCAATTCCGTGAAATGGCATCCAGTGGTTTAATACCGGGTGTAAAGAAGGCAAGTTGGTAATTAGTGTTTATTATTAAATATTGTCAGGGTAGTCCTGATTAATTTAACAATTAGTTTTATGACAGATCCAATCGCAGATTATCTCACAAGGTTGAGAAATGCAATTAGTGCAAAGCACAGAGTGGTGGAAGTACCTGCTTCAAATCTGAAAAAGGAGATTACAAAAATCCTGTTTGACAAAGGTTACATCCTGAATTACAAATTTGTGGAAGATGGTCCTCAAGGTACTATTAAGGTAGCTTTGAAGTATGATGCCGTAAATAAGGTTAATGCTATCAAGAAGCTTGTAAGAGTATCTACTCCAGGTTTGCGTAAGTATACAGGCTATAAGGACATGCCGAGAGTTATTAATGGATTAGGTATTGCTATTATATCTACTTCCAAAGGTGTAATGACAGATAAGGAAGCTTCAGTGTTGAAAATTGGCGGTGAAGTTCTTTGTTATGTATATTAATGGAGGGTAAGCTATGTCAAGAATAGGTAAATTGCCAGTTGTTATCCCTGCCGGAGTTACTGTAACTCTGAAGGATAATGTAGTTAGTGTAAAAGGTCCTAAAGGTGAGTTGAGTCAGTATGTCAATCCCGCTATTGAGGTGACGATTGCAGACGGACATGTGGAGTTGAAAGAAAATGAAAACGCAATGCTTGACGATCTGAAACAACGTCATGCATATCATGGCTTGTATCGTGCATTGGTGCACAATATGGTTGTGGGTGTTTCTGAAGGATATAAGAAGGAATTGGAATTGGTCGGTGTAGGTTACCGTGCGTCAAACAATGGTAATATCATTGACCTCGCTTTAGGATATACGCATAATATCTTTATACAGTTGCCTCCTGAAATTAAGGTGGAAACTAAGTCTGAGAGAAATAAGAACCCTCTTATTATATTGGAATCTTGTGACAAGCAGCTGCTTGGTCAGGTGTGTGCAAAAATACGTTCTTTCCGTAAGCCTGAACCTTATAAAGGAAAAGGTATTAAGTTTGTTGGTGAAGAAATTCGTAGAAAGTCTGGTAAGTCGGCTGGCGCTAAATAATTCACATTAAATCGTATAATATTATGACAACAAAAATAGAAAGACGAATCAAGATTAAATATAGAGTACGTAACAAGATTTCAGGTACTCCGGAACGTCCTCGTATGAGCGTGTTCAGAAGCAACAAGCAAATCTATGTTCAGGTGATTGATGATTTGAGCGGCAAGACTTTGGCGGCAGCTTCTTCTTTGGGAATGGCTGCAATGCCTAAGAAAGAACAGGCTGCCAAGGTTGGTGAACTGATTGCAAAGAAAGCCCAGGAAGCTGGTATTACGGCTGTTGTATTTGACCGTAATGGCTACTTGTATCATGGGAGAGTAAAAGAAGTAGCTGATGCTGCTCGTAACGGTGGACTTAAATTTTAATGGATTATGGCAATTAATAATAGAGTTAAGATCACTAACGATATAGAATTAAAGGACAGACTGGTAGCCATTAACCGTGTAACGAAGGTTACGAAAGGTGGTAGAACTTTTAGTTTTGCTGCTATCGTGGTGGTAGGAAATGAAGACGGCATCATTGGTTATGGTCTTGGTAAAGCTGGTGAAGTGACAGCTGCAATTGCTAAGGGTGTGGAAGCCGCTAAGAAGAATCTGACTCGTGTGCCTGTATTGAAAGGTACTGTGCCTCACGAACAGACTGCAAAGTTTGGTGGTGCTGAAGTATTTATCAAACCGGCTTCGACAGGTACAGGAGTAGTTGCCGGAGGTGCAATGCGTGCTGTATTGGAAAGCGTAGGTGTGACAGATGTTTTGGCTAAGTCTAAAGGATCTTCCAATCCTCATAACTTGGTAAAGGCTACTATTTTGGCACTCAGTGAAATGCGTGATGCCCGTATGGTTGCTCAAAACAGAGGTGTAAGTTTGGATAAAGTATTTAGAGGATAAGGAGGTTTTACATGTCAACTATTAAGATTAAGCAAGTTAAAAGTAGAATAGGTGCTCCTGCCAATCAAAAAAGAACGTTGGATACCTTGGGACTTCGTAAATTGAATCAAGTGGTTGAGCGTGAAGCTACTCCTTCTGTTCTGGGTATGGTTGAAAAGGTGAGACATCTTGTTACAATCGTTAAGTAATAATTAATAAAGAATTTTGCGATATGAATTTAAATAGTTTACGTCCAGCAGCAGGTTCTACTAAGACAAGAAAAAGAATAGGCCGTGGTCCGGGTTCTGGTTTGGGTGGAACTTCTACAAGAGGACATAAAGGTGCAAAATCAAGATCGGGTTATTCTAAGAAGATTGGTTTTGAAGGAGGGCAGATGCCTCTCCAGCGCCGTGTGCCTAAATTTGGTTTCAAGAATATTAACCGTGTTGAATATAAAGCTATTAATCTTAGTGTAATTCAAGAGCTGTCAGCTGCAAAAAATTTGTCTAAAGTAGGCATTAATGAGCTGATTGAGGCAGGTTTTGTTTCTTCTAATCAATTAGTGAAAGTTCTTGGTAACGGTAGTTTAACTACTAAACTCGAAGTAGAAGCACATGCTTTTTCCAAGAGTGCAGTAGCTGCAATCGAAGCCGTTGGTGGTAATGCAGTAAAACTCTGATTCAATGAGAAAATCTATTGAAACATTAAAGAACATATGGAATATTGAGGATCTGAGAAAACGGATCCTCATTACTATATTGTTTGTCGCAATCTACAGATTCGGTTCGTATGTGGTTCTTCCAGGTATCAACCCAGATATGTTGTCAAAGTTGCATGAACAAACAAGTGAAGGTCTTCTTGCTTTGTTAAACATGTTCTCTGGTGGAGCTTTTTCCAATGCTTCTATTTTTGCATTGGGAATTATGCCGTACATCTCTGCATCCATTGTGATTCAGTTGTTGGCGATTGCAGTTCCTTATTTCCAGAAACTACAGCGTGAAGGTGAAAGTGGGCGTCGGAAAATCAATCAGTATACTCGAATTCTGACTATATTCATTTTGATTTTTCAGGCTCCTTCTTATCTGATTAACTTGAAAATGCAGGCAGGTCCGGCTCTTAATGCTTCATTAGATTGGACTTTCTTTATTATTACTTCTACCATCATTTTGGCAGCCGGAAGTATGTTTATTTTATGGTTAGGTGAACGAATCACAGATAAAGGTATCGGAAACGGAATCTCCTTAATAATTATGATTGGAATTATAGCCCGTCTTCCGCAAGCCTTTTCCGGTGAGTTCGTATCACGTCTTGCTTCTCCAGGAGCAGGGGGTATTATCATGTTCTTGCTTGAAATTATCGTGCTGATTTTGGTAATAGCTGCTGCTATCCTTCTGGTGCAAGGAGTCCGTAAAATACCAGTGCAATATGCAAAACGTATTGTCGGGAACAAACAATATGGTGGTGCAAGACAATACATTCCTTTGAAGGTGAATGCTGCAAATGTGATGCCGATTATCTTTGCGCAAGCAATAATGTTCATTCCTATAACTGTTATCGGTTTTTCGAATGTTGCTTCGGCAAGTGGAATTGCCCGTGCTTTCGTTGATCATACCAGTTTTTGGTATAATTTGGTTTTTGCTATTTTGATTATTGTATTTACGTGGTTTTATACAGCAATCACGATTAATCCGAATCAGATGGCAGAGGACATGAAACGGAATAATGGCTTCATCCCAGGTATTAAGCCGGGTAAAAGTACGGCTGATTATATTGATATGATTATGACACGTATCACTTTGCCTGGTTCGTTGTTTTTGGCACTTATCGCTATCCTTCCTGCTTTTGCCGGTATTTTCGGTGTGCAGGCAGAGTTTGCGCAATTCTTCGGTGGAACATCTCTGTTGATTCTTGTAGGTGTTGTACTTGATACTTTACAGCAAGTAGAAAGTCATTTATTGATGCGCCATTATGACGGTCTTCTCACTTCGGGAAGAATAAAAGGCCGTTCCGGCGTTGCTGCATATTAATTTGCATTCAATATGATATTTCTAAAGACTGATGATGAAATAGAACTGTTACGCCAAAGTAATCTCCTTGTGGGGAAAACTTTGGCTGAACTGGCTAAACTAATCAAGCCGGGTGTGACTACGAAGCAACTGGATAAAGTTGCTGAAGAGTTTATTAGAGACCATGGAGCTGTTCCTACTTTTAAAGGATTTCCGAATCCTTATGGAGGTCCGTTTCCTGGTTCTATCTGCACTTCGGTGAACGAGCAGGTAGTGCATGGCATTCCCAATGATATTCCTTTGAAAGAAGGTGATATAATTTCGGTTGATTGTGGAACTTACATGAATGGATATTGTGGTGATTCTGCATATACGTTTTGTGTAGGGGAAGTTGCTCCGGAGATTGTTGCCTTATTGAAAACGACAAAGGAAGCTTTGTACAAAGGTATTGAAAATGCTGTACATGGAAAACGGTTAGGTGATATCGGATATGCTATCCAGCAGCACTGTGAAGCCCAATCTTATGAAGTGGTCCGCGAGTTTGTCGGGCATGGCATAGGAAAGGAGATGCATGAAGATCCTCCTGTCCCTAATTATGGAAAAAGGGGCACAGGCACTTTGTTGAAGAAAGGTATGTGTATCGCTATCGAGCCTATGATAACTTTGGGTAGTCGGAAAATCGTAATGGAAAATGACCGTTGGACTGTCCGTACGATGGATCGTAAGTGTGCCGCACATTTTGAGCACACCGTAGCTGTAGGATTAGGGAAAGCTGATATTTTATCATCATTTGATTATATAGAAGAGGTATTGAAAAATAAAGGGAATTAATATATGGCAAAACAGGCTGCAATAGAACAAGATGGAGTAATCGTAGAGGCATTGTCAAACGCAATGTTCCGTGTAGAGCTGGAAAACGGGCATGAAATAACTGCTCATATATCTGGCAAGATGAGAATGCATTACATTAAAATTTTACCGGGTGACAAGGTTCGTGTGGAAATGTCTCCTTATGACCTGTCCAAAGGAAGAATCGTTTTTAGATACAAATAAAATAATATAGATATGAAAGTAAGAGCATCATTAAAAAAACGTACGCCGGATTGCAAAATCGTGAGACGTAAGGGCCGTTTGTATGTTATTAATAAGAAAAATCCTAAGTATAAACAACGTCAAGGATAATTTATTATTATTTTTGCAGAAAAAATAATTTAGTATATGGCTATAAGAATAGTTGGTGTAGATTTACCTCAGAACAAGAGAGGTGAGATTGCGTTGACATACATTTATGGTATCGGACGCAGTAGTTCAGCAAAAATTTTGGACAAGGCAGGTGTTGATCGTGATCTGAAAGTAAAAGATTGGACAGACGATCAGGCAGCAAAGATTCGTGAGATCATCGGTGCTGAATATAAGGTGGAAGGTGATTTGCGCTCAGAAATCCAGTTGAACATTAAGCGATTAATGGATATCGGATGCTATCGCGGTGTTCGTCACCGTTTAGGTCTTCCTGTAAGAGGTCAGAGCACTAAGAACAATGCTCGTACACGTAAGGGAAGAAAGAAAACTGTTGCAAATAAGAAAAAAGCTACTAAATAATAATTGTTGATATGGCAAAAAAAACAGTCGCAGCTAAAAAAAGAAATGTGAAAGTAGATGCTAACGGACAGTTGCATGTGCATTCATCATTCAACAACATCATCGTTTCTTTGGCAAACAGTGAAGGTCAGATTATTTCATGGTCTTCAGCCGGTAAGATGGGATTTAGAGGTTCTAAGAAGAACACTCCTTATGCAGCTCAGATGGCTGCTCAAGATTGCGCAAAAGTAGCGTATGATCTTGGTTTGAGAAAAGTGAAAGCTTATGTGAAGGGTCCTGGAAACGGACGTGAGTCTGCTATTCGTACGGTACACGGTGCTGGAATTGAAGTTACAGAAATTATTGATGTAACTCCATTGCCTCATAACGGTTGTCGTCCTCCGAAAAGAAGAAGAGTATAATTTTTGATAACCTAATTTAAAGTGTAACTTGATTTTGTTAGATACATGGATTGCATTTCCTTTCTGTAATCGCGGCTGCAACAAATTGAGTTCATGAATAACAATTAATTTAAATTAAAGAAAATGGCTAGATATACTGGACCAAAAACAAGAATTGCACGTAAATTTGGTGAAGCGATTTTTGGAGCTGATAAAGTTTTGTCAAAGAAAAATTATCCTCCTGGACAACATGGGAATAATCGTCGCAGAAAGACGTCTGAATATGGTGTCATGTTGGCAGAAAAGCAGAAGGCTAAATATACTTACGGTGTATTGGAAAAACAATTCCGTAATATGTTTGAAAAGGCTGCAAGCATGAATGGTATTACTGGTGAAATCTTGCTGCAAAGTCTTGAGTGCCGTTTGGATAATGTGGTGTTCCGTTTGGGTATCGCTCCGACTCGTGCTGCCGCTCGCCAATTGGTAGGTCATAAACATATTACAGTAGACGGCAAGGTAGTAAACATCCCTTCTTATTCTGTAAAGCCTGGTCAATTGGTTGGTGTTCGTGAAAAATCTAAGTCTCTGGAAGTTATTGCAAACTCATTGGCTGGATTCAATCACAGCAAATATCCTTGGTTGGAATGGGATGAGAACTCTAAGACAGGAAAATTGTTGCATAAACCTGAGAGAGCTGACATTCCTGAAAACATTAAAGAACACTTGATCGTAGAATTGTACTCTAAATAAAATAATTAATTTCATGGCGATATTAGCATTTCAAAAACCTGATAAAGTCTTAATGTTGGAAGCGGATTCTAAATATGGGAAGTTTGAATTCCGTCCGCTTGAACCCGGTTTCGGTATTACCGTTGGTAATGCTTTACGCCGTATTCTTCTCTCTTCTCTGGAAGGTTATGCCATTAACACAATTCACATAGAAGGTGTTGAGCATGAATTTGCAACCGTTCCCGGTGTGAAGGAAGATGTGACTAACATTATCTTGAATCTGAAGCAAGTTCGATTCAAGCAAATAGTTGAGGAATTCGAAAATGAAAAGGTTAGCATTACCGTTGAGAATTCTACTGAATTTAAGGCAGGTGATATTGGTAAGTATTTGACCGGATTTGAAGTGTTAAATCCTGAATTAGTTATTTGCCATTTAGATTCAAAAGCAACTATGCAGATAGATCTTACAATCAACAAAGGTCGTGGTTATGTTCCGGCTGATGAAAACCGGGAATTCTGTACCGATGTGAATGTAATTCCTATCGATTCTATTTACACTCCGATTCGTAATGTCAAATATGCGGTGGAAAACTACCGTGTAGAACAGAAGACCGACTATGAAAAGCTGGTATTGGAGATTACGACGGATGGTTCCATTCACCCGAAAGAAGCGCTGAAAGAAGCTGCAAAGATTCTGATTTATCACTTCATGTTGTTCTCTGACGAGAAGATTACACTCGAAACGGCAGATGCTGACGGCAATGAAGAATTTGATGAAGAAGTTTTGCACATGCGCCAGTTGCTGAAGACCAAGTTGGTCGATATGGACTTGTCAGTCCGTGCATTGAACTGCTTGAAGGCTGCCGATGTGGAAACACTGGGCGATTTGGTACAGTTCAACAAGACCGATTTGTTGAAGTTCCGCAACTTCGGTAAGAAATCGCTCACGGAGCTTGATGATTTGCTCGAGAGTCTGAATCTGTCGTTTGGAACAGATATTTCTAAGTATAAATTAGATAAAGAATAAAAAATGAGACACAATAAGAAATTTAACCATTTAGGTCGTACTGCTTCTCACAGACACGCTATGTTGTCTAATATGGCATGTTCTCTGATTAAGCACAAAAGAATCACTACGACTGTTGCGAAGGCTAAAGCTTTGAAGAAGTACGTAGAACCGTTGATTACTCGTTCAAAAGACGATACAACTAATTCACGTCGTGTAGTATTCAGCTATTTGCAAGACAAATATGCTGTTACTGAACTCTTCAAGGAAATCTCTGTAAAGGTTGCAGATCGTCCGGGAGGTTATACCCGTATTATCAAAACCGGTCACCGTTTGGGAGATAACGCTGAAATGTGCTTTATCGAACTGGTTGACTATAATGAGAACATGGCTAAGACTGCTGCTAAAAAAGCAACTCGCACCCGTCGTTCTAAGAAGTCTGCATCTGCTGCTGCCGCTGAAGCACCTGCTGCTGAAGCAACTACAGCCGAAGCACCTGTTGCTGAAGCTACTACAGAGGAAGCCCCTAAAGCTGAATAATTCTGTAAATGCAATATAAAAAGAGGCCGGAATCTTTTCAGATTCCGGTTTTTTTGTTTTTTGGCGTAAATGCCTCTGTTGCTCTGAACTGCTACCTGTGTCTGTTTGCAGAAGCAACATTTATGAAGTGAAAGGAGAATGTACACGATGTTATTACCTTATTTACATAAAGATTTGATAGAGGCCGGATGTGATGAAGCGGGGCGTGGATGCCTTGCAGGGGCGGTATATGCAGCCGCTGTTATTTTGCCTGCCGATTACAGAAATGAGTTGTTGAACGATTCGAAAAAGCTGACTGAGCGTCAGAGATACCGGCTTCGTGAGGTTATCGAACGAGATGCTTTGGCATGGGCGGTTGGTGTAGTTTCGCCGGAAGAAATCGATAAAATCAATATTTTGAATGCATCTTTTCTGGCGATGCACCGGGCGGTAGACCAATTGTCGATACGTCCACAACATTTGTTGATTGATGGAAATCGTTTTAATCCTTATCGGGGTATTCCTCATACAACCGTGATAAAGGGTGACGGAAAATACTTGTCTATTGCCGCTGCTTCCATCTTGGCTAAAACCTATCGTGATGATTATATGAACTGTTTGGATAAGGAATATCCGATGTATGACTGGAAGGGCAACAAGGGATACCCGACAAAGAAACATCGGGAGGCTATCCGGCTGTATGGTACGACTCCTTATCATCGGATGACTTTTAATCTTTTGGGTGATGGTCAGTTGTCATTTGATTTTTGAATTTACTGTTGATTTTAATGGCTATCTTTTGGATTTGCCCGAACAGAAAATAAGGAACATATAGTAGTAAACTCCGGCGTCTAAGTATCGTTGCTTCTATGGTCAAGTATTATAGGATACTTTGCCTTTTATCATTGCTTCTATAACTGTTGAAGCATAGCTATCATTGCAAAAGCATAATTGGATGGGGGTATTCATTTTGATTTTTTTTTTTTACAATTTGTCCCTTCTTTTTAAAATAATTATCCATAAATGTTGCTTAATTGGCTGAAAAACGTTTATTTTGTTACCGTTTTTATGGTGGTTGTTAATATTGGGATAGAAAAATGAACGATGGCTTGCCTTTGGATATATCTACGTGGGATGAGTCTTGTATGAAGCGTTTTATACGAGACAATTCTGCTTTGTTTTATGCTTTTGCCAGTCGCTATGTCAATAATCCGGATCTTGTTGACGATTTCTTGCAAGAAGCTTATGTAAAACTTTGGACTCACCGGAAGACAATCGGCAAAGTCAGCTCCGTGCAAAATTATTTTTATTCGATACTTCGGAATACCATCATTGATAAATGGACGTATTTCACTGCGGGTGAGAACGAACGGAGTCTGGATGATTATATGGAGGTGTCTTCCAATGAATCTTTTGTACAGCATATCATCGAAGCTGAAAGTTCACACTTGATTGCTGCGGCAATCCATAAACTGTCTCCTCAGAGCCGGCGCATTATTTTGATGAGTATGGACGGGAAGACAATGCCCGAAATCGCCGATGCCCTGCATATTTCCATTAATACAGTGAAGACCTTGAAATATCGTGCCATCAAGCAGCTTGCATCTTCGCTTTCGAAAGAGGACTTTCTTCCTCTCTTATTACTTTTATATTCTTCCATGTGTTAAAATCGTAATGCTTTGTCATACTTTTGGCGCATATTGACCGTCTATTGTAATAAAGAGACGAAAATATGTGTCAAAATAATAAAGATATATCCCATTTGATTGCTCAACGGATTTTAGAAGTCCCTTTGAGCGAGGAAGACAATCGCCGTTTGGATGAATGGTTGCGGGCTTCGGAAGAAAACCGGAACCTGTACGAGCAGATTCGTAGTAAACAATTGGCGAGGCTTATTCTCCGTTTGCAACACGAAGATTATGGAGAAAAAATGGCAGACCGCTTTTCGCGTCAGGTATTCGGCAGGCAACGGCGCATCCGCTTACTTCGGTGGGGAAGTGTGGCTGCTATGTTTGTGTTGCTTTTTTCGCTTTCTTTTTATTTTTGGGGCGAGCATGAGCAGCAACAGATTTTTCCTGGTAAAGGCGGAGCGGTGTTGACTTTGGCAGACGGAAGGCAGTTTGATATTGCAGATGTCGACCGTCAGGTGGTGGATGAATTGGTAACATCGGTTTCGTTGGATATCAAGTCTGATACTGTTCCTTATAATACGTTGACGGTCGAAGCCGGTCAGGAGTATGTATTCCGTTTGCCCGACAGCACACAGGTATGGATTAACTCCGAGTCGGAACTACGCTTCCCGGTCACTTTTACCAAGGGTGAGGAACGGAAAGTCTATTTAAAAGGTGAGGCATTTTTTGATGTGACGAAGGACCGCCGGCATCCGTTTGTCGTGTCTTTAGACGAGGGAGCTATTCGTGTGTATGGTACTCGTTTCAATGTTTCCAGTTATGCAGGCGAGCCTTTGTCGGCAGTGTTGGTCGAAGGCAATGTCGGTTTTCAGCCGTCAGAAGGAGAAGAAGTCCGGTTGCATCCTTCCGAGCGTTTGGAATATGATGCAGCTTCGGGAGAAGTAGCGGTGCATCCGGTCGATGTTTCCCAGTATGTGGCGTGGGTCAACCATCAGTTTGTATTCCACGGTGAGACATTGGAGGAAATTATGACAACCTTGTCGCGTTGGTATGACTTTACCCCTGTATTCACTTCCGATGCTGTGCGTCATGTCCGGCTTTCGGGGCGTTTGTATCGTTACGATGATATCCGTATTTTGTTAGACAGTTATGAAAAGACTTCGGGACTGAAGTTTAAGTTGCAAGGCAAACGCATCATCATTTCCGAATAATCAGTTGATAATATATATAGTGATAAAAAAGTAGAGAATGCTTATGAAACGAATCGTTAATTGTTTTTGTGCTTTGATGCTGGGAGGTGCTTTGGCTTTTCCGGCTTCGCTGCTGGCACAGGCGCTTTCTGTCCGCATCGAACGGGGAACGCTGGACCAGGCTTTCCAACAAATTATGCGGAACAGTGATATCCAGCTGGTGTATAACACCGATGTAGCTGCACATATCCGCTGTCGGGCGCAGGTGTTCCGGGAAAAGGATATTACCGAAATATTGGACGCATTGTTGGCTAATACTTCCTTGACTTATACAGAGAAAAACGGTATCTATACTATCGTTTCCAAACCGAAGACCTCCCAAGGTGCGCAGGCAAGGGCTGCCGTGTCGGGACAGGTGCTTGACGAAGGAGGAGAGCCGGTCATCGGTGCCTCGGTTTTGCTGAAAGGAACCCGTAAGGGTATGATTACCGATATGGACGGACGTTTTGCCATTCCGGGCGTGAGCGGCAGTAAGGCGACGGTGGTGATTTCTTTCTTGGGCAAGAAGACCATCGAGGCGGATGTGGAACCGGGTTCGAATACGGTCTTTACCCTGAAAGATGACGACACGATGTTGAATGAAGTGGTCGTGACCGGTTATCAGGACATTGCCAAGGAGAAAATGACAGGTTCGGTCGCCATTGTCCGCGCCGAAGATTTGCAGACTCGCTATACGCCGAATATCTTGAACAACCTGGAAGGTCGTGTGGCTGGTTTGAGCACGCAGGATGGCAAGATAACCATTCGTGGTACCAGTTCGTTGTATGCCGAGACCAATCCGTTGCTGGTAGTGGACGGCGTGCCTATCGAGGGAAGGATAGAAGACTTGAACCCTTACGACATCGAAAGTGTTAATGTCCTGAAGGATGCTGCCGCAACGGCCATTTACGGTGCGCGGGCTTCCAATGGTATCATTGTCATCACGACCAAGAGCGCGAAGGAGAAAGGGAAGATTGACATTGATTTTTCCACCAACCTGACCATTTGGGAAAAGAAAAACATGGATTATGCCGACAACTTCTACCTCACTCCCGAACAGCAGGTAGACATCGAGTCGGACTACTGGAATTATTATTTCTTCGATAACGACGGTGAAGTTGCCGACCCGTTGGAGAGTACGTATCAGACAATCGAGGGTGGATCGAGTGCCATCTCTCCCATTCAGTATGCTTATTACCGGCTGGCACAGGGCGAAATCACCAATCAGGAATTGAATGACTATTTGAATGGCTTGAAGAAGAACAATTTTGCCAAGGAATATGGCGACAACATCTACAAGCAGCAGATTCTGCAACAATACAACCTGTCGCTGCGCAGCCGTTCCGACAAGTTCCAGAGCAACTTGACGCTGAATTACAAGTTCGACAACAGCGGGCAGATTCATTCCGACAAGAGTTCGCTCAACATCAATTACAAGGGGAGCTACGACGTGGCTTCCTGGCTGACGGCCACTTTCAATATCAACGGCATCTATGACAAGAGTGTCGGTCCGGGTGAGGATTATAATTCGCAGCACACCAACCCGTGGGCGGTTCCTGCCTACGAACGGATGTACAACGACGATGGTTCCGCCAATCTGTTTTATTATTGGTATGATGGAAACCCTTATTGGAGCAGCAAGGGTGCCGAAGGTTTTCACGACCTGGGTGTGAACATCAAGGACGAATTTTATAACAACACGTTGACCACCCGCCGCCAGCATCTCCGTTATCACGGCGATTTGCTGTTCAAGATTATCAAGGGATTGACCGCCAATGCGCAGTTCATCTACGAGACCGACCGGACACAAGAAGATTGGTTTGCCAACGAGGCGAGCCACGCGGCACGCAGCATCCGCAATGCCTATACGCAGGTAGGAGCCGACGGGAAAGTCACCTACATGACGCCGGAGAACGGGGGCATGCTGCGTTCCACCAATACTTACGGACGTTATTGGACAGCCCGCGGACAGCTGAATTATGCCAATACCTTTGGCAAGCATTACGTGGCAGCCATTGCCGGTCTGGAGTTCCGCCAGACGAAGTCGAACGGTTCGAAAGCCCTCGTCCTGGGCTACGATGACCAGTTGCAGAACAGCTCCACGCACACGGTGGACTTCGGCACGATGAGCACGATGATATACAACAGCTACTACATGCAGCTGGCAGGCGGTTATCCCTCGCAGCAGTTTGTGTTCAATCCTTACTTCCGTGACGGCATGGGAGTGGTGATAGAGCAGTTCCACCGCTATGCTTCCGGCTATTTCACCCTGAGCTACACGTACGACGACCGTTACAATGTCTTCGGGTCGTTCCGCAAGGACTATGCCGATGTCTACGGGTTGAACGCCAAATACCGTGGCCGTCCGTTGTGGTCGGTCGGTGCGGGCTGGAACCTCCATCAGGAAGAGTTCCTGAAGCCGGTGGACTGGATTAACTTCTTGAAGCTGCGTGTTAGCTACGGTGTGACGGGTAACATCTACCAGGGCGCCACCAGCTATATGACCGCCACGTCGACCGAAGTGAACAAATATACCAATCTGCCCTACGGGTCGATAGAAAGCCCTGCCAATCCGAACCTGAAGTGGGAACGCAACACCACCACGAACGTCGGCGTCGACTTCTCGTTCTTCAACAACCGCCTGCAGGGGTCGCTGGACTTCTATAACAAGATGGGTACCGACATCTTCGCGCCGCGCCAGCTCGACCCGACCACCGGATTCACCTCGATGTACTACAACACGGCGAGCATCCGCAACCGCGGTATGGAACTGGCCCTCAGCTACAACTGGTTCGTGCCCCATCGCCGCCGTGCCTTCGGATGGACCACCAACTTCACGATGTCCTACAACAAGAACGTGGTGACCGACGTGCAGAACCCTGCCACTTCGGCCTACCAGCTTATCAATACCCCGTACATGACTGGTTATCCGTCCAGTGCCCTGTGGTCGTACCGCTTTGCGGGCATCAGTGACGTGCCGGGCGAGAAAGGACAGACGCTGTGGTACGTGGAAGACGGAGGAACCTCGCATACAGCGACTAGCCGTAGCATCAGCATCCTGGAATATTCCGGGCAGACCGAACCGAAGACCATCATGAGCATGGAAAACCGCTTTACATGGAATGGCTTCAGCCTGAGTGTGCTGATGGCCTACTACGGCGGGCACAAGATGCGTGCCTTGGCAGAAACCGAAACCCTCGGCGTGCCTTATCAGGCCCTTGCCAGCTATTTCGCCAATGCCTGGACGCCGGAACATCCCACCAACACGCCGGGCATCGGACGTTATAGCTCCACGCTTTTGGGTTCGGAACCGTCGTATAGCGACATCTCCGTGCGCGATGCCGATTTCTTGAAAATCCGCAACATCGTGTTCGGCTACGAGTTCCCGGCTTCGTGGATGCGCCACCTGGGCATCAACCGTCTTGTCCTCAGCTTCCAGATAGACAATCCCCACTACCTGTGGGTGAAGAACAAGGTGGGCGTCGACCCCGAGACCTTGGGCATCCGCCAGCCGAGCTCGTTCATCTTCGGACTGAACGTGAACCTGTGACAACTTGTGACAAACAGCTTGTGAAACCATAAAAAGACAATGAAAAAGATGAAAACGAAACACATACTCTATGGCTGCCTGCTGGGAGGGGCGATGCTCGTCAGCTCCTGCTCTGATTTTACCGACGTGCAGCCCAAAGGAAAGAACCTGCTTTCCACTACCACGCAGCTCGAAATGCTGCTCAACCGTCCCTATGAGATGAGTTCGGGCGACGGACCGCAATTCCTGGGCGATGTCATCACGACGTTGAACAACGTCCCGAATCTGCTGAGCCAGCCCACGCCGACGCGCACTTCCATCATCCTCGAGTGGGACGCATCGCTGCAGGACAAGCTGGCGGAACTGACCGCCAGTGATGATGAATATGACTCGTATTATGGCGTCATCGGCCAGGTGGCGAACCCCATCCTCTCGCACATCGACGCCGCCACGGGCGACCCGGCGGTGAAAAACCAGTTGCGCTGCGAGGCGTTGACCCTGCGCGCCTATTTCCATTACCTCGTGGTGAACAAGTTTGCCAAGGCATACAATCCCGCCACGGCTGCCGAAGACCCGGGCGTGCCCTACGTGCTCGAGACGCAGGACGTGGCGCAGCCCACGGTGAAGATGACCGTGCAGGAGGTGTACGACCACATCCTCGCCGACGTGCAGGAGGCCATCGACCTCGACGGGATGCCCACCGTGGCGATGAACCGCATGCGCATGAGCAAGCCTTGCGCCTATGCCGTCAAGGCACTGGCGCTGCTGAGCATGCAGCGGTTCGACGAAGCCGAAGAGGCGGCACGCCAGGCTCTTGCCCTCAACGGCACAGTGGACAACTACTACGAGATGCTGACCACTTCCGCCGACGCGACCGGCAATCCCTACAACGTGTTGCTCCGTCCGCAACTGGAGTGCCAGGAAGACATGTTCTTCACCTATTACATGGAGTACTTCGAAGCCCTGACCCCTGAGTCGATGGAGCGCTTCGAGCCGGGATATGCCACGCTGGAACTGATAGACACCGATAAAAAGATGTATGCCGGCACTATGCCAGGCATGGCGACTTCCATGCTGGGACTGGACGACCGTTACATCATGACCATGGACTTGAACTCGGGCTGGAACATGGCGGGGCTGAGGACCACGCAGATGTACCTCATCGTGGCCGAGGCGGAAATCCACAAGGGCAACTACGCCGAGGCGATGCATGCCCTCGACGCCATCCGCGTCAACCGCCTCGCGCCGGAGACTTACCAGCCGCTGGAAGGCACGGTGACCACCGAGGCCGACGCCATCCGTCACCTCAAGCAGGTGTCGCACGGCGAGAACATCTATTCGGTCTACAACTTCATCCATCGCAAGCGCTGGAACCAGGTGAGCGGCTGGGAAGAGACCTTCACCAAGACCTTGGCGGGCAACACCTACACGCTGACACCCGACTCGCCATTGTGGATATTCCCCTTTGGGCAGAATGTGCTGGCAAACAATCCGAATATCACGCAGAATTATAAATAAGCCGTTCTGTCGCCCTTAGGCTCCATTTCTGAGGGGCAGACGATTTGCCAACGATTGTTGGCGGTAAAGACAAGAGAAAAAACATAAAAAATAATTGTAACATGAAAACAAAACCTTTTTGGATGGCAGCCTTGGTGGGCTGCACGATGATGGTCGGTTGCGCTTCGCAGCCCGACAATCAGTTGAAACTGGATGGAACCATCAATGGGTACGAAGGCGAGTGGATTCACCTCGCCTATACCGTGCGCGATACCGTGCAAGTGACCGACAGCACACGCATAGCCGACGGCGCGTTCCGCTTCTCGCGGCCGATGGAAGTCCCTGTGGCGCAAGCCACGCTGTACATCGGCAATCCGATGGACTACCGCAACGTGAAATATGCCAGCCTGTTCATTGAGTCGGGCGAACTGACCGTTGCTATCGATACGGCCAATTTCTCGAAGCCGGAAGTAACAGGCTCTGCGGCGCAGGCGGAAAGCGACAGCCTGAATACTGTCCTCGACCCGCTTTACGCCTATGTTCAGGCAATGCGCGATTCGGTTTTAGGAAATGCATCTGCCGAGCGGAAGGCTTATTTCCAGAAACAACAGGAGATGTATGCCGACAGTGCGAAAGGCATTCAGCTGTCTTTTGTCAAGTCTCGTCCGCATTCGTTTGTGGCTCTCAGCTATTTGCCTTTCCTGATGGGAAACATGACGTATGATGAACTGAAGTCGATTTATGACAACATGGCTCCCGAAGTGAAACAATACGGGAATGTCGGGAGTGTCCGTGACGGATTGGCGGCATTGGAACGTGTGCAGCCAGGTAGGCCTGCTCCTCTTTTCCGTGCCGTGACCTGGAAGGGTGATTCCATCGGCATTGCCGACCTCAAGGGTAAATACGTTCTGCTTGACTTTTGGGCGACGTGGTGCGTGCCGTGTCGTAAGAGTTTCCCCCATGTGAAGGAACTCTACAAGAAATATCACGCGAAGGGATTGGAGGTGTTCTGTGTGGCAGACGATGACAGCAAGCCCGACACGTGGAAAGAAGTGATAGAGAAAGACGGCATTCAGGATTTCTATCATGTGTTGCGCGGTTTGAAATGGGACCGCAGCAAAGGCGTGGATGGCATGGATCATACCAACGACATTAGCGACCTCTATGCCATTCATTATTTGCCGACCAAGTACCTGATAGACAAAGATGGCAACATCATCGGCAAGTTCGAAGATGAGGCGTTGGATGCCAAATTGAAGGAAATTTTCGGAAATTAACCAAACAAACTATCAAACACGATGAGAAAAGAATTGTTTTTCGGCTTGATGCTGGTGTGTGCGTGCGCCTTTGCGCGGCCGGCCGGCGACGTTGCCTCCGGGATGGACGTCCGGATGGCACATGGGGCGACGCTCCAGACGGGCGCCGATGCCCCGGACTTCACGTTGAATGACTTGCATGGCAAGTCCCTGGCGCTTTCTTCGCTGCGGGGCAAGTATGTGGTGCTCGACTTCTGGGGCAGCTGGTGCGCGTGGTGCATCAAGGGTTTCCCCAAGATGAAGGAGGCCTACGCCAAGTACAAGGACAAGATGGAGATTGTCGGCATCGCCTGCCGCGACACGGAGAAGCGCTGGAAGGCGGCGGTGGAGAAACACCAGCTGCCGTGGCTCAACGTGCTGAACGAAGGCGACGTGGACGTGAGCGCGCTGTATGCCGTCGAGGGCTATCCGACGAAGGTCGTCATCAGCCCCGAGGGGAAAATCCTGAAGGTGGTGGTAGGCGAGAGCCCCGAGTTTTACACCTATTTGGAGGAATTGTTCAAGTGAGATGAAACGAAAAGACGTAGGATGAATATGAAACGGATTATTTTGTCGGCATTGCTTTGCGTGTTCGCGATGCAATGCGTGCTTGCCCAGGGCAAGCAGCCTGTGAGTGTGTTGTATGTGGGCGGTTCCCCCGAGCTGGATGTTGTCGGCGGCGTGGAAGTGGACAGCGCGACGTTGGCCCGGTCGGCACAAGCCCGCATGGCCTCTTTCGCCAAGTTCCTGAAGTCGCGCTTCCGCAAGGTGAAGGTGATTGACGCCAAGGAGTATCTCCCGTCGATGTCCGATGCATACGATGTGACGGTGTTCGACGGCAGGCCCCGCCCGATTCGTCCCGAAGTGCGCGAGTTTGACGCCCAGGGCAGAATCACCAAGTATGAGCCTGTGGCCTACCTGCCGGACGACTTCGACCGTGCCGCCCTCTGCATCGCCAACGCCAGCGAGGACATCGGGCGCAGCATCGGCACCAAGTGTGACTGGTTCTGCCTCTGCCTGGATGCGGACGCCTTGGGCTGGAAGAAGGACCATCCGATTTTCCAGGGACCTTTCAAGGTGAAGATTCAACCCGAGATGAAGCCCACGCCCCCGATGGCTTTCGAGTATGCCGAGATGGACGGCTACACGTTGCCCGCCGAGACGGAGATGTGGACGGTGCAGACCAAGTCGTACACCACCGACCGCTCCTACCGCATCGGCATGGTGAGCCGTCCCGAAGGTTTCCTCGACTCGCCGGAAGCGGAAGTCATCTCCAGCGGCGCATGTGCCAAGAGCATCGACGCCGTGGCCATCGGCCGTCACGGCAACTTCTTCCATTGGGGATTTTCCGCTTCGCCTGATTACCTGACCGAGGCGGGAAAGGCGGCCTTGGCGAATGCCATCGTCTACATATCGAAGTTCTCCGGCCAGCACATCATCGCCCGCAAGCTGGACGAGACCATCGCCACGCGCAAGTCTGTCGACCGCAGCAAGTTCTCGGCGTCGCGCAAGGCTTGGCAGGAATCCAACGAAGCACACCGGCGGTTCTATCAGTCGGTGGACAGTGTCAAGAAAGTGGCTTTAGCGAAACAGGAACAGGGCCAGGAACTGGATGCCACGGAGAAGATATACTTGTCCATGGACTCCCGGCAACCGAAGGAACCGACGTATGCCGAGTACATGAAGCAGCGTTTCCCTGCCCTTTATCACGTGTTCGGGGACGATGCCACGGAATATCAGCGCTATTTCGACAAGAACCGCGACTGGTTCCATCCCACTGCCGAGGGTTACGACCTGGATATCGATGAAGACGTGCGCACCTTGGGCATTGCCAACAATGACAAGCATCTGTTGGATTCTTGCATCACGATGCTCGAAAAAGGAGTGGAACCCGAACTGGCGACTCGCGTGTTGCACCGCTATACGTTGTGCCGTTTCGCTGCTCCTGCCGAATGGCGTGACTGGTATGACACCTATCGGGACAAACTCTTCTTTACCGAAGCCGGCGGCTGGTTGTGGCTGGTCGACACGCAAGACCATTCTGTTCCCGGAAACGATTACAGCGTGTTGAAAGCTGCCGGGCAGGACGAAGCGAAGAAACCGGCATTGGCGCAAGATACGGACGAGAAGAATCCTGTGGCTTTGTCGATGGACGTGGAGACCTTGGCAGATGGCAGCCGCGAGCTGGTGGTCCGGATGAAAGTGCATACCGGATATCATACCTATGCACAGGTATCGGAAGAAGACCCGTTCCTTCCGACAGAACTGGAGTTTTCGTTACCCGAAGGCTGTAAGCTGGAAGGCGACTTGATAACGCCTGCCTTTACGCAGCTGGGTGCCACGAAAACAACCATTTATACGGGTGATTGCCTTTTCCGTCAGAAAATAAGCGGTACGGGCAAAGGGGAAGTGAAGTGTACGGTCAGCTATCAATGCTGCGATAATTCAATCTGTTTCCCGCCCGCCAAGAAAACATTGACAGCTCAATTATAAAAAATGAAGAAAACACGGAGGCACGAAGACAGATTAGCATATTATTCTCCGTGTCTCTGTGCCTCTGTGTTCCATATAAGTCCTAAAACCATTTTATTTTCCGGAAAATGATAAATGCCATTGCCGAAAGCACAACCGACAGGCATATGATGAGGGAGAACGCATGTGGGACATGTTCTAAATGAATGTCGACATTCATGCCGTAAAAGCTGGCTATTAATGTAGGCACCATCAAGACAATAGACAGCGTAGTCATGCGCCTCATAATCGTGTTTACGTTATTTGATATGATAGAGGCAAAGGCATCCATTGTACCGGTAAGGATGTCGCTGTAGATATTTACCATGTTGCGTGCTTGCTTCAGTTCAATCAGTACGTCTTCGGTCAGTTCCTTGTTTTCACGGTCTTTGGTCTCGAAAATGTTCTGGAATTTGCTAATCATGACTTCGTTGCCCCGGATGGAGGTATTGAAATACACCAGGCTTTTTTGTAGATTCATCAGTCGTAGCAAATCTTCGTTACGGATGCTTCGCTCCAGTTCTTTTTCGGCACTGCTTACCTCATTATTGATTTGTTTCAGGTATTTCAGGAACCATACAGCCGAAGAATAGATAAGCCGTAGAATCAATTCATATTTATTGGGAACCTGAATTTGCTTGCGGCGTGTATGCTGGATGAAGTCTGGAATCATCTCGCTGGAGTGGTAGCACACAGATACGGTGATTTCATCGTTGGTGATGATGCCGATGGGAATAGTGCTGTAAGGCACTTTGCTGCTTTGTGTCTGTATCGGAATACGTACGATAATGAGCTGCCAGTTGCCTTCTGTATCTGTACGTGGCCGTTCGTCAGTGTCGGCGATATCATGTAGGAAGGCAGTTGGAACTTTCAGAGTTTCTGTCAGGAATTTGAAATCATCATCGGTAGGGCATTCTACGTTTACCCAGCATCCGGGAAGCCAGTTTTTCTTTTCTACAAATCCAGCTTCGCAGTAAAGGTATTTTCTCATGTGCTTTACTCCTTTCTTGTTTGGCTTTCATACAGGAGCAAGCATGAATCATCAGAGCGTTCATTCTCCGCTTGCTTCTGTAAAGAAGCGGTTAATAATTTCGGTATACGTTCGCGAGTTTGAATCGTCCATAATGATTTGTTTGTTAATGGTTATAAAAAAAGTTCGTCTTTCGAACGAACTTTTTTGCTCTTCAGGTTGGACTTGAACCAACGACCCTCTGATTAACAGTCAGATGCTCTAACCGACTGAGCTACTGAAGAATGAATGTTGTCTTCTTTTGTTTTTGCTCTTCAGGTTGGACTTGAACCAACGACCCTCTGATTAACAGTCAGATGCTCTAACCGACTGAGCTACTGAAGAGTGTTTTCCTTAATTGCGTGGCAAAGGTACAAGGTTATTTTGAATTATGCAACAACTTGGCCGAAAAAATATTATAAAGGAGGGCTTTTTTTGCATTTTAGGGAATTGATGGTATATAATTGTGCTAGCAACACGGTTAAATTGTGTCCAGTTGTATATGTTTATCGGGATGATGTGTTAGCTTTTCATTTCATCATTCTAAAGCATGTCGGGCTGTCTGTATGAGGTTGCGTTTGTAAGCAGCATTATATATGTGCACTGACGGAAAGTCTATTGTGGACAATTGTGAAGTCGACGTGTTGCGCGTCAGCTATGTAGGTTATGCCATTCAAGAAATTCCGGTTGCTTTGGGAAAGCAGATGCGGATCATTCTGGAAGAAGATATAGAAGTGTTGGATGAAGTGGTGGTGGTAGGCTACGGTACGCTGAAAAGAGTGAATTTGACTGGTGCCGTGTCGGTTGTTACTGCCGATGAGCTTGCCAGCAAGCCGGTCATGAGTACGGCGCAAGCGATTGCCGGATTGGCATCGGTGTACTATCAGTTTGAAACACGTACTTGGTCTCCTCATAACCGCTATTTCCTGATTCCGCAAAACGACATTAATGTCAATAAGAACTTGAAGCATATAGCTGCATCGGTTGTAAGATTAATAATCTTACAGCGTGAAGATTAATAATCTTTCGGTATGAAGATTAATAATCTTACAGGCAAGGCAGCCATGCGAATGGGATTGTCGGACTAAGCAAATGTTCTGGCTTGGCTTGGAAAAGCAACTGATTGACATATGAAGTGGAAGCTCCTTGGCACCGATTATTATCGGTAAATATGTCTGTACTCTTGTGGTGTCATGCCGGTCAGTTTTTTAAACAAGCGATTGAAGTAGGAATAATCATCAAAAGCCAGTCGGAAAGAAATTTCTTTTACAGATAATGCTTCCGTAATCAGGAGCAGTTGTGCCTTTTCTATTTTTTTCTGGTTGATGTACTGGAGCGGGGTCATGTTCATTTCACTTTTGAAAAGACGGATGAAATGGTCTTTCGACAGGCAGGCGTTTTCCACCAGTGTGTTCAGGCTGATTGTTTCACCGATGTGCCTGTGTATGTATAAGACGGCTTTTACGATGCGGTTGTCTTTGGTCTCTATTTTCGATTTCGCTTGTTTGAACAGGCGGGCGAGCAGCTGGAGCACAATGCCTCTCGATTCCACTTTGTCGCAAAAAGCGCGTTGCCTGTTTTTCATCAGGCTTTTCATCAGGGTAGGATTGTTGTCGTAGGTGGATGGATCGGACTTCTGCAAGCTCATGTGCGGGTTTATTTCGCATAAGCGTTCAAATAACTGCAATTCCCATTTCCCTGTTGGTATCTCGAACGGAAAGTCCCATAATTCCAGCCAGTCCTCATCTGATTTATGGTCGTCGTAAATATGCAAGTAGTAATGCACGAAACGCGAATTGCAGATATAGGTATGTCGTGTAAAAGCAGGGATGAAGTATAAATGGTTGGGGTGTAATGTATATATACCGTCTGCAAATTGTATTTTAGCCTCACCTTCGGTAACATAATATAAACGGCTGAAAGGGCTGCTCACGTTCTTCCAGTTCCAGTCAGCATCTTGTATGGCTAAGCCCACATTCAATACTAAGGGGTGCAATTGGTCTACTTGTAAACTCAGAAGCTGTTTTGAATTTATCGTGCGATGATTTGGGATGAGTTTTTGAGGCATTTTCGCTTCTGTGATGAGGAAGATAGCGGGCTATCTGACGAAGAACAGGAGCGAAAAAGACCA
>NZ_NFKD01000049.1:0-34276 GCF_002160215.1 Bacteroides sp. An19
TCAGCAGAGCTTGCGTCCTCTTCAACTCCTTGATTACAAAGCTAATGAAAACCTTTAATAAAATAAAAAAATTCTCTGGATATTTGGATTACAACATAGAAGAAACTGTTTTGAATTTACGTGCGATGATTGGGAATGAGCTTTTGAGGCATTTCCAGCCCTGAGAGAGAATCCCCAAGTTTACAAGACACAATCAACCCAACCGGAAAAACGAAGATATATTCATAAGCCAATCCAACTAACTGCTATAGGCCACGAAGCTAACTGAAACAGGCTCTAAGAAGCTGTTTTGAATTTCTCCAAAAAGTTTTTCTTGGCTTGATGTATCCGTTTTCGTGTGTGCTTTGGGCGATTTTTTGGTCCTTTCCGCTCCTGTTCTTCGTCAGATAGCCCGCTATCTTCCTCATCACAGAAGCGGAAATGCCACAAAAACTCATCCCAAATCATCGCACGATAAATTCAAAACAGCTTCTAAATATATCTTCATTTCGCATATCATTTATTTTAGCTAAAAGAACATCCATAATTGCCACTCCCCTGGCACAAACTCAAAAACTTACAAACTCAAAAACTTACAAACTCAAAAAATAATTGTATATTTGCACACTCGTACTTAATAATAGATTTATGTCGTGCATTTTACATATTGAGACCTCTACAGAGGTCTGTTCGGTTGCCGTCAGCCAGGACGGAGCATGTATTTATTCGGAAGAAGACTTCAACGGGCCTTCACATGCCGTGACTTTGGGCGTATATGTAGACCGGGCGTTATCATTTGTTGAAAGCCATGCCATACCGTTAGATGCGGTAGCAGTAAGCTGCGGGCCAGGTTCGTACACAGGTCTCCGTATAGGTGTGTCGATGGCCAAAGGAGTGTGTTACGGGCGTGGAGTACCTCTTATCGGACTTCCTACACTGGAAGTGATGTGTGTACCGGTATTACTTCGCCACGAATTGCCAGACGATGCATTGCTTTGCCCGATGATTGATGCGCGTCGTATGGAGGTATATGCTACTATTTATGACCGTGCGTTGCGAGTCGTACGTCCTACAGGAGCAGATGTGATTGACGAGCATTCATATGCAGAATTGCTTGCCGATCATCCCGTATATTTCTTTGGAAACGGTGCGGAAAAGTGCCGGACAAAGCTAACACACCCCAATGCACATTTCATTGAAAAAATCTATCCGTTAGCCAAATGGATGTTCCCTTTGGCTGAAAAGGCAATGGCTATCGAAGATTTTAAGGATGTAGCCTATTTTGAACCTTTTTACCTGAAGGAATTTGTGGCTTCAAAGCCCAAAAAATTATTATAAATGAGTCGGTCCGATGCTTATAAGTATATTAAGAGTCGAGCCAACTAGAACATGAACCCTAGTCCCTAACTTAAAAAATATGGAATATAATACCCAACAACGAAGATTGCCGCTACCGGAATATGGCCGGAGCGTACAAAACATGGTAGACTATGCTTTGACGATAGAAGACCGCAAAGAGCGGCAACGCTGTGCCAATACGATTATAAACATCATGGGAGGCATGTTTCCTTACTTGCGTGATGCAAATGACAACAATCATAAATTGTGGGACCACCTTGCCATTATGTCCGATTTCAAGCTAGATATCGATTATCCGGTGGAGGTAGTAAAAAAGGAAAGCCTGGAAATCAAACCCGACCGCATTCCTTACCCACAACATCGTATCCGTTACCGGCACTATGGCAGTTATATACAGAACCTGATTCGCATAGCTGTTGATTATCCGGAAGGGGAAGAGCGTAAGCGTCTTTTGCAAATGATTGCCAACCACATGAAAAAAGATTACCAGAACTGGAACAACAAGGATGGTATGGAAAACCAGAAAATACTGGATGATTTGTATGAACTTTCAGGAGAAAAAATCAAATTGACCATTGATGATGTGCAATTGGTAGAACAACGCACGATGCCCCGCAGACGCCAAATGAACAATAACAACCAACAGAGAAACAATAACCAGCAAAAAAGGAAGTATTGAAAACCAGAAGACTATATGGCATCATTTGTAATTGAAGGAGGACATAAACTGCACGGCGAAATTATCCCGCAAGGAGCGAAAAACGAAGTGCTGGAGGTTATTTGTGCCACATTGCTGACCGATGAAGAAGTGATTATCAGCAACATTCCGAATATATTGGACGTAAACAACCTTATCCAGCTGCTTCGAGATATGGGGGTAAAGGTAAAAAAGCAGAATGCGGATACATATGCGTTCCGTGCCGATGCTGTCAACTTCGATTATCTGGAAAGCGACGATTTCCTGGCGCGGTGTTCGCGCTTGCGTGGCTCGGTGATGCTGGTAGGACCGCTTGTAGCACGTTTCGGACGTGCGGTCATTTCCAAGCCGGGAGGAGATAAAATCGGACGACGCAGGCTGGATACACACTTCTTGGGAATCCAGAAACTGGGAGCTGATTTTCAATATGATAATCAAAGGGGTACGTTCCGCATTCTGGCCAAGCGATTGAAAGGCACCTATATGTTACTTGACGAAGCATCGGTAACAGGTACCGCCAACATCGTAATGGCAGCAGTGCTTGCCGAAGGGAAGACCACCATCTACAATGCTGCCTGCGAGCCATACATTCAGCAGCTTTGCCGGATGCTGAACCGCATGGGAGCACATATCGAAGGCATAGCTTCGAACTTGTTGACTATCGAAGGGGTAAAGACATTGAAAGGATGTACACACCGTGTCTTGCCAGACATGATTGAAGTAGGCAGTTTTATCGGTATGGCAGCAATGACAGGAAGTGAAATTACCATTAAAAACGTATCGTACGAGAATCTGGGAATCATCCCAGACAGTTTCCGCCGGTTGGGCATCCGCCTGCAACAACATGGCGATGACATTTTCGTACCTTGCCAAGAACACTACGAAATCGAATCGTTCATCGACGGGTCGATTATGACCATAGCCGATGCGCCTTGGCCCGGACTGACCCCCGACCTGCTAAGCGTCATGCTGGTAGTTGCCACCCAAGCCAAAGGGAGTGTCCTGATTCATCAGAAGATGTTCGAGAGCCGCCTGTTCTTCGTGGACAAGCTTATCGACATGGGCGCCCAGATTATCCTTTGCGACCCGCACCGCGCGGTAGTTATCGGACATGACCGTACGTTCCGGCTTCGCGGAGGCAACATGACATCGCCCGATATACGCGCAGGCATCGCCCTGTTGATAGCCGCACTCGATGCGGAAGGCATCAGCCGTATCCATAACATCGAACAGATAGACCGCGGATACCAATATATCGAACAACGCCTGTCGGCTTTGGGCGCACGTATCACCCGTATTGAATAAAGCGTATGATAAGAAAGGAAGAAGTTTTTAAAATCGGTGTCATCAACAAGCCGCACGGCATAAAAGGAGAAGTGTCTTTCACCTTTACCGATGATATATTCGACCGTGTGGATTGCGATTACCTTATCTTGCTCATGGACGGCATCCTGGTTCCGTTCTTCATGGAGGAATACCGTTTCCGTTCCGATACGGTGGCACTGGTGAAATTCGAAGGCATCGATACCGCCGAGCAGGCACGCAGGTTCACCAACGTAGAAGTGTATTTCCCCAAGAAATTCATGGACGAGCAAGAAGACGTGACTTCCTGGAACTTCTTTATCGGTTTCCGGGTAGAAGATGTGCATCACGGCTATTTGGGAGAGATAACGAATGTAGACGATACTACCCTTAATGTCTTGTTCGCCATCGAGAAAGACGGAGAAGAACTTTTATTGCCTGCCCACGAAGAGTTTATCATCGGTTTAGACCGGGAGAAGAAGGTAATGAAAGTAAACGTGCCCGACGGATTAATCGAACCTTAATATATATAAGGTATAAAATAAATAAGGAGTAAGGTATGAAAAAAGCGCGCAAGGCATTTTGGCATAACATCCGGTTCAAGTACAAGCTGAGTATCGTCAACGAGAACACGTTGGAGGAGATCGTGGGGATTCACGTCTCGAAATTGAACGGATTGTCGGTATTGCTGGTGTCGTGTGCGGTGATATTCTGCATAGCTGCAGCCATAATCGTCTTTACGCCTTTACGCAACTATCTGCCCGGCTACATGAACAGTGAAGTGCGTGCACAGGTAGTGGCAAATGCCCTGCGTGCCGATTCGCTACAGGCTGCGCTCGAACGCCAAAACCGCTATGTGATGAATATCCGCGACATTTTAAGCGGACAGGTAAAGGCAGATACGGTGCAGTCTATCGATTCGCTGACCGACTTGCGCGAGGAAGAACTGATAGCACGCTCGAAGGAAGAAGAAGAGTTTGTAAAACAATACGAAGAAAAAGAACGTTATAATCTGACGGCAATTACTGAAGAGGGAGCTGCCGGACTGATTTTCTACCGTCCGGTACGGGGTGTGATGTCTACGAACTTCAATCCGGACAACCGCCATTATGGAGTTGATTTGACCGCAAGCCCGAATGAAACGATACTGTCCGTACTGGAAGGCACAATCATCTTCGCCGGTTATACACCCACGTGGGGATACGTCATCCAGATACAGCATCCGCAGAACTTCATCTCGGTGTACAAACACTGCAATTCGTTGATGAAACGCGAAGGCGACAAGGTAAAAGGAGGAGAAGGCATCGCCTTGGTAGGTGATGCCATAGACAAGGACGACAAGCCCCACTTGCACTTCGAGTTATGGCATAAAGGGAATCCGGTCAATCCCGAGCAATACGTTGTGTTTTAAATTTACGATTGGAACATTTACGATTTTTAAAAGTATGAACGTGAATGAACCAAGAATGAAGAAACAAGTAAATAGTAATTTGTAAATTGTCTAATAGGAAATATGAAAAGGCAAATAGCGATATTAGGTTCTACAGGTTCTATCGGGACACAAGCCTTGCAAGTCATCAAGGAGCATCCCGACCTGTACGAAGTGTATGCTCTTACGGCAAACAATCAGGTGGATTTGCTTGCCCGACAGGCACGCGAGTTCCAACCCGAAGCCGTTGTGATAGCCAATGAAGACAAATATCCGGCACTGAAAGAAGCACTCTCCGACTTACCCGTAAAAGTGTATGCCGGAAAAGACGCACTGGCTCAGATTGTAGAATCCCAACCGATTGACATCGTTTTAACCGCTATGGTGGGCTATGCCGGTCTGCTGCCTACAATGAATGCCATCCGTGCGGGAAAGGCCATCGCCCTTGCCAATAAGGAAACCATGGTCGTAGCGGGTGAGATTATCAATGCTCTGGCACAAGAATATCATACCCCTATTCTTCCGGTAGACTCGGAACACTCGGCTATTTTCCAATGCCTGGAGGTGAACAATCCTGTATCGAAGGTGATTCTTACCGCGTCGGGTGGCCCGTTCCGCACGTACACCATCGACCAGCTCCGCACGGTCACCAAGGCGCAGGCTTTGCATCATCCCAACTGGCACATGGGAGCCAAGATAACCATCGACTCGGCTTCGATGATGAACAAGGGCTTCGAAGTAATCGAAGCCAAATGGCTCTTCGGCGTGCGCCCCGAACAGATTGAGGTAGTAGTACATCCCCAGTCGGTCATCCACTCGATGGTGGAGTTCGAGGACGGAGCGGTAAAAGCCCAGTTGGGCGTGCCCGATATGCGTCTGCCCATCCAATACGCTTTCTCTTACCCCAAGCGGGTTTCCCTTTCGGGAGAGCGGCTGGACTTTGCCAAATACAATACGCTGACTTTCGAGAAGCCCGACACGGAACGTTTCCGCAACTTGGCTTTGGCATACGAGGCACTGCATCAGGGAGGCAACATGCCCTGCATCGTAAATGCCGCCAATGAAGTGGTGGTTGCGGCATTCCTGGAAGACAAGATTTCGTTCCTCGGCATGAGTGAGGTCATCGAGAAAACCATGACACGCGTGCCGTTTATCCAGCGCCCGAGGTATGAAGACTATGTGGCTACCGATGCCGAAACACGGCGCATTGCCGCAGAATTAGTGATAAACAAGATGACAAGGTGACAAGACAACAAGGTGACAAGGCTTAAAATACCTTGGGAGAACATTCCAAAACCTTGTCAACTCGTCCTTTTCACCTTGCCAACTAAAAAATTAAAAACAAGAAAACGATATGGAAACATTTTTGATTCGTGCTCTCCAACTCATTCTCAGCCTTTCGCTGCTGGTAATTGTGCACGAAGGAGGACACTTTTTCTTTGCCCGCCTCTTTAAGATACGGGTAGAGAAGTTTTATATTTTCTTCGACCCGTGGTTTGCCTTGTTCAAATACAAGCCCAAACATAGCGATACGGAGTATGGTATAGGCTGGCTACCCTTGGGAGGGTATTGCAAAATTTCCGGTATGATTGACGAATCAATGGATACCGAACAGATGAAAAAGCCGCCTCAGCCATGGGAATTCCGCTCGAAGCCTGCAGGCCAACGGCTTCTGGTAATGGTGGGCGGAGTGCTGATGAACTTCATCCTTGCCTTGTTTATTTATTCCATGATTCTTTTTACATGGGGCGATTCGTACATTGCCCTGAAAGACATGACGTATGGAATGAAATTTAATGAACAGGCAAAAGAGATAGGTTTTCGTGACGGGGATATTCTCCTAAGTGCCGACGGTGAGGAATTAACCCGCTTCAACGGAGACATGATTCGGAGCATCGTCGAAGCGCACGAAGTGACCGTGCTTCGCGATGGAGAAGAGAAACAAATCCTGATGCCCGAACTGAGCCTGCTCGATGTAGCCCAACAGAGTCCGATGTTCGTATCCGTATTCCAGCCGAATGTAGTGGATTCGGTCATAGCCGGAGGAGGATTTGCACAGGCAGGCATTCAAAAGGGAGACTCACTTGTAGCATTCAACGGTACGGAAATCAATTCTTGGAACGAGTTCTTAGACCAGATGAACCGCCTTCAACTGAACGCCGAATTGCAGGAAAAGACTTCGGGCGAGTTCACATTGGTTTATTCACGTGCCGGAATACGGGATACAGTCAATGTACAGACGGATGCCAGCTTCAAGGTAAACGCCTACGGAGGCTTGATCGATTATAAAGTGACCGATGTGTCGTATGGTTTTTTCCAGTCTTTCCCAGCAGGTGTTATGTTAGGAATCAATACATTGAAAGGATATGCCAACGACATGAAGTATGTCTTTACCGCCGAAGGAGCCAAGAGTCTGGGAGGTTTCGGTACCATCGGAAGCATCTTCCCAAAGGTATGGGACTGGCAACGTTTTTGGGAAATGACCGCATTCCTCTCCATCATCCTCGCCTTTATGAACATCTTGCCTATTCCGGCGCTCGATGGCGGACACGTATTGTTCCTGCTCTACGAAATCATCGCCCGCCGCAAGCCGAGCGACAAGTTTATGGAATATGCGCAGATGGTAGGCATGTTCCTGCTCCTTGCCCTCCTCATTTGGGCGAACTTCAACGATGTGATGCGGTTTATTTTCTAATATAAATATAAAGGAAAATAGATGAACCTGCTTTACATTCATTGGAATCCCGACCCCGTACTGTTCCACATCGGAAATTTCGGACTTCGGTGGTATAGCATCTTCTGGATGATTGCCATTCTGGCAGCTTGCCAAGTAGTGTACAAGCTCTATCAAGTGAGGAAATTTCCGATAGATACTTACCAGTCGCTGTTCGTATATTGCATGGTAGGTACATTTGTGGGTGCCAGGTTGGGTCATTGCCTGTTCTATGACCCTTCCTACTTCCTGGCACATCCCTTGGAAATCGTACTTCCAGTCTGCTTTCTTCCCAACGGAGACTGGATATTTACGGGTTATGCCGGACTTGCCAGCCACGGAGGGACGTTGGGCTTGATTATCGCCCTGTATTTCTTTTGCCGGAAAACCAAGATGCACTACTTGGACATACTCGATATGTTGGGCATCGCCGCACCGGTAGCTTCAGGCTTCATCCGCCTTGCCAACCTGATGAATTCCGAAATCATCGGCATGCCGGCCAATCTTCCTTGGGCGTTTGTCTTCGAGCAGGTCGATCTCCAGCCCCGCCATCCTGCCCAGCTATACGAAGCCCTTGCCTATTTCGTGTTCTTCGGCATCATGGTCTGGATATTCCGGAAGCGAAAAGACAACGTACGCAAAGGGTTCTACTTCGGGCTTTGCATCACCCTGATATTTACGTTCCGCTTCTTCATCGAGTTCCTCAAAGAACGTCAGGTGGATTTCGAGAATGCCATGCCCATCGACATGGGGCAGGTATTGAGCATTCCCTTCATCGCACTGGGACTTTATTTCGTGTTGCGCCGGAAAACGGTCAAAGCATGAGCAAATGTAATTCAAATACGGAAGCAACGGTTTCGGGAAGAAATAAAAAAACGGATGAGAAAGGTTGATAATATTCTTTTCTTTGTTACGCCGGAGCACAAATCCGGCGCAACAAAGAATACACAAATCATCGACTGGTATTACCGGACTTCAAACCTTACGCTTACATCTCCACCTCCCAAGGCTGCGGCAAACCCTTCGGGATTGTCTATCTGCCCCAAGCGTGTGTAACTATAGCCGGACGAAAAAGTTTCGTAAAACAAGACGACGCAAGACGAGCCGTAAAGCATCAGGTCGCCTGTCTGGATTGTCCCCGGACGATAGCTGTCCGTAGGCAGATTTTCCGATAAGTAATGGTATTTCTCGTTGCCGTTCATCTCGCTCATATCCAGCGTAAGGGGGAGCATGGCTGCAAAAGCCCGTGCAGCCTCATTGTCTGCCAGCGTAGCGGCAAACGATGTTCCGTTTACTGAAATTGTAATATTTCTTTCCATGGATGCATTGTCATCACCGTTATTGTTATCGTTGTTTCCTTC
Source organism: Bacteroides sp. An19 (assembly GCF_002160215.1). NCBI lineage: Bacteria > Pseudomonadati > Bacteroidota > Bacteroidia > Bacteroidales > Bacteroidaceae > Bacteroides > Bacteroides sp. An19. The sequence continues at coordinate 8,841 of NZ_NFKD01000049.1, forward strand.
ATTATCGCCCTCATTTTCATCAGATGGCGGAGCGGGAACTTCCGTCCTTTCCTCCATCGGGTCATCGTCCGAGCAGGCAATAAGGGCATTTGCCGTAAAAAGGAGGAAAATAGCCACTCCACAGCAGTAAATCAGCCGTTTCATATCACTTCAGGTATTGGTTGTAAAACTCGACTATCTTGCCGAACGGTATTTTTTCCAGGTTGTCGTACAGGTCGGTATGGCTGGCTCCCGGCACGATATACAATTCCTTGTTGTCACCTTTCAGCTTCTTGAAGGCATCCTCGCCGAAATAGCGCGAATGTGCCTTTTCGCCATGCACCACCAATACGGCACTGCGGATTTCATCGCTGTAAGCCAAAATGGGCATATTGAGAAGTGAAAGCGAGGAAGTGACGTTCCACCCCAGACCTGAATTGATGGAACGGGAGTGATAGCCACGCTTCGTTTTATAATAGTCATAATAATCCTTCATAAATTGTGGCGCGTCATCGGCAGGCTGGGGATTCATCACCGTGCGCTTGTACGTGCCGTTGCGATAGTCTTCCGTCCGTTGGGCATTCAGTTGCTTGCGCATTTCATAGCGGGCGTCCGCATTGTCATTGGCATCGAAGTAGCCGTTTGCCGTCCCCCGACAGATGTCATACATCGTGGAAGCCACCGTCGCTTTGATGCGCGTATCCATAGCCGCCGCGTTGATGGCAAAACCTCCAAAGCCACAGATGCCGAGTATGCCGATGCGCTCCGGGTCTACATCGTCACGGGTGGACAGATAGTCTACCGCCGCACTGAAATCTTCCGTGTTGATGTCCGGCGATGCCACACTACGGGGTTGCCCGCCGCTTTCTCCGGTAAAAGAGGGGTCGAAAGCAATGGTCAGGAAACCGTGCTCTGCCAATGTCTGCGCATACAGTCCCGATGCCTGCTCTTTCACTGCCCCGAACGGTCCACTGACCGCGATGGCTGGGAGCTTGCCTGCCGCGTTCTTGGGTTTATACAAGTCGGCAGCATCCACCGTATCGAAGAGGGACCTGTGCCTGAAGCCGATGCACTGTTGTTTCATCCCGATTTTCTGTTCCGTACCCCATTGGCACAGAAAATGAAGCAGTATAGTTTCTTTTCGTATGCTTCCAATGAGGCGTTGCACTTGTCTGCGGACGAACGTGTCATCGTGCAGGATTATATGAACAAGATAGCCCATGAACTGGAGCACCCCATCGACAGGTTTTCCAAACCGCTGATAATCGCCAACATTGAAGTGCTGCTCAATTATTGCATGCGCTTTTATGAACGTCAGTTCGTCACGCGCGAAGTGCTGAACAACGATGTCCTTATCCGTTTCGAGCAATTGCTGGACGAGTATTGGGATTCCGGCACGGCACGTCTGCAAGGGCTTCCCACCGTGAAATATTTTGCTGAAAAAGTTTGCCTTTCTCCCAACTATTTTGGCGATTTGGTGAAATCAGAAACAGGCAAGAGCCCGCATGAACTTATCCAATCCAAAATAGCGGAAATCGCAAAGAGTGCTCTTCTTGACCCCAAGATGAACACGAAACAGGTAGCGGATATGTTGGGATTCCAATATCCGCAGCACTTCCTGCGCTTCTTCAAGAAAAAAGTAGGATGTACCCCAAAGGAATATCGTGCTCAAAACAACTTGACTGTATGTAGTTAATCGGAAATGGATTGCGAAAAATCAGTGTGATTCTTTATTTGAATATCCGCAAAACCGATACACTTACTTGCATTTTTCGTATCTTTGGGGCTTGAAATAAATTTTAATACAAGCAGAGTTTATGAAAATACGCATTTTATCCCTTATGCTCTTGGGACTTGCCCTTCAGGCAATGCCTTCCGTTGCCCAAGAGCGTCTGCCCGAATACCTTCAGGCAGAGAAATTCACACGAGAAAAACTGAACACGATGCTGTTCTCTACCAAAGTCGACCCGCATTGGTTCCCGACCGGAAACGATTTTTGGTTCGAATACAAAACCAGCGAAGGCACATCGTGGTATGTAGTCGACCCCGACGCACGCCGGAAGACTCCGCTATTCGACCGCGATGAATTGGCATCCCAACTTACCGAAATCGTTCACGACCCGTTCGAGGCACGCCATTTACCCATCCAAAACCTGAAAGTGAAAGAAGACGGACGTACCTTTACCTTCGAAGTAACCTCTTCGCAAGACAAGAAGCCGAAGAAGGATGACAAGAAAAAGGCAGACACCCCCGAAAAGGAAGTATTTTATTTCTCCTACGATTATCCGACACGCAAGTTGACCCTGCTGACCGAAGAAGCCAAGGAACCGAAACGGCTGGACTGGGCATCGGTCTCTCCCGACGGACAAACGGTGGTATATGCCAAGGACTGCAACCTCTACCGCATGAGCATCGCCGATTACCGCAAGGCGCAAAAGGACGAAAAGGACAGTACGATTGTAGAAATCCAGTTGACGAAAGACGGAAGCGAGCACTTCGGCTATGGCATTCCTTACAGCATATTGAATACCGATACCCTGTGCAACGGCAAACGCCGGGGCGTATGGGGATACTGGTCGCCCGACTCGAAACATTTCGTGACCGTAGTGACCGACGAGCGCAAGGTGAAAGACCTGTGGGTCATCAACTCCACGGCTTCGCCCCGTCCCACACTGGAGACTTACCGCTACCAGATGCCGGGCGAGATGGATGCTCCCGAAGACCACCTGTACATCTTCGACATGACCACGAACACCCGGAAAGAAATCCGTACGGCAGCATGGAAGAACCAGACTTTGGCAATTGAAAACCGCCCGTTCCAGATGAAAGAACGTGACGCGGAGCTGATCCCCGTTGTATGGCAGGGTGACAACAACCGCTTCTTCCTGACCCGCAGCAGCCGCGACCTGCACCGCATCGATGTATGTACGTACACCATCGGACAAGACTCCATCGTCCCCATCGTAAAAGAACGGATGAACACCTATCAGGAAACACGCCCCATTCAGGTATTCAACGGTGGGAAAGAGTTTATCCAATGGAGCGAGCGAGACGGCTGGGCACACCTTTATTTATATGATGACCAAGGAAACCTGAAAAACCGCATCACCAAAGGACCGTGGCACGTAGAGCGTGTCGTAAAGGTAGACCCTGCCACCCGCACCATCTACTTCACTGCCAACGGACGCGAAGCAAACGAGAATCCTTATTACGAACACTTGTATAAAGTGAATGCCGACGGAAGCGGCTTGAAACGGCTGACCGAAGGCGAATACTTCCACGAAACAGACATGGACGACGATGCGCGTTTCATCGTTGACAATTATTCGCGGGTAAATACCGTTCCGAATGCTGTCCTGATAGACCGCAACGGAAATAAGGTGATGGATTTACAGGAAAGCGATTTCTCCCAGCTTTTTGCCGCAGGCTACCAGTTCCCCGAACTCTTTACGGTAAAAGCTGCCGATGGTGTGACCGACCTCTATGGCGTGATGTACAAGCCTTATAATTTCGATTCGACCAAAGTCTATCCGATAGTCGACTACGTATATCCCGGTCCGCAGGTAGAAGCGGTCTATTATCCATTTACCCGCATGAGCGTACGCACCGACCGCCTGGCGCAGGCTGGCTTTATCGTGATTTCGGTAGGACAGCGCGGAGGACATCCCAGCCGCTCGAAATGGTATCACAACTACGGATACGGAAACATGCGCGACTATCCCCTTGCCGACCATAAGGCAGCGGTAGAGCAACTGGCGGCACGCTACAAATACATCGACATCGACCGCGTAGGCATTCACGGGCACTCAGGAGGCGGATTCATGTCTACCGCCGCTATCCTTCAGTATCCTGATTTCTACAAAGCCGCCGTATCGTGTGCCGGGAATCATGATAACCGCATCTACAACCGCTGGTGGAGCGAGACCCATCACGGCGTAAAAGAAGAGATTACCGAAAAGGGAGACACGACCTTTGTGTACAAGATAGCGACAAATCCCGAAATAGCCAAACAGCTGAAAGGACACCTGATGCTGGTACACGGCGACATCGACAACAACGTACATCCGGCAAACACCATCCGCGTAGTAGACGCGTTGATTCGTGCCAACAAACGCTTTGAGATGCTTATCCTCCCCGGCCAGCGTCACGGCTTCGGCGATATGGACGAGTATTTCTACTGGCGCATGGTAGACTTCTTCTCACGCTGGCTGAACGGAAAAGCCGAAGATTCGGTGGATATTCCCCGAAGGTGAATTTAGAAGCTGTTTTGAATTTCTCCAAAAAGTTTTTCTTGGCTTGATGTATCCGTTTTCGTGTGTGCTTTGGGCGATTTTTGGGTCCTTTCCGCTCCTGTTCTTCGTCAGATAGCCCGCTATCTTCCTCATCACAGAAGCGAAAATGCCTCAAAAACTCATCCCAAATCATCGCACGATAAATTCAAAACAGCTTCTTACTGTTTTTTGGAGAGGTGTCAAACTGACACTCCTCCAAAATTAACCAGTAATCAGAATATCGAAGGCTTGGTTCGAAGGATTTCCATTATATTGGCAGGAGGACGTTGTGCTGTCAATTCACGTGCCATAAAGTCCATATAAGGTGCCACGTGGGCAAAATATTTGTAAAATCCGGGACAAAGATAATTCAATCCATATTCTCCGTCCGAAGTCAAGCAAAAACGGTTTTTGGGACATTCTCCGTTACAGGCGAAAAGATAAGGACATTCCTTGCATTGATGTGGCAGGCTTGAACGTTTAGCCAAGCCAAATTGCCGTTGTTGTTCTCCATACATCATTTCTACAAGCGTCTTTTCACGAATGTTTCCCAATTTGTATTGTGGGAAAACAAAATGGTCGCACGAATAGACATCACCGTTAAATTCCATTACTCCCGCATGTCCACATATCGGAGCCAGTGTGCATACTCCCGGACTGGTTCCCACCCAATTAGCAAGGGTCGCATCAAATAACTGAATGAAGTACTTTCCTACATCATTTTGCACCCATTCATCGAAAATGGCACAAAGGAAGTTTCCCCATTGCAGAGGCGATACGGAAAAAGCTGCCAAATTTTCTTTGCCAGTCTTATCCACAGAAGCCAAATAACGTCCGTCACTATGATGTGTGATACGTTCTACAACAGGAGCAAATTGAATATAATGGCATCCTATCTGCTTGAAGAAATGATAAAATTCCAATGGATAATCTCCATTGAGGTTGTTTACGACAGCCATAGCATTCCATTCTACACCCCGTTTATTCAGTAAATGAATGCCGTTCATTACTTTGGAAAAAGAAGGATTTCCCCCTCGTGTTTTCCGATAAGCATCGTGAAATTTTTGAGGACCGTCAATCGAAACGCCTACCAGCCAGCCGTTCTCGTGAAAAAAACGACACCATTCATCATTTAATAACGTGCCATTGGTTTGAATACAATTGTCTATTATGCGACCCTGTGCATATTTACGTTGCAACTCCAAAGCTTTCCGATAAAAACTCAATGGACGCATCAAAGGTTCTCCACCATGCCAAGTAAATAGTATCTGAGACGTGGTTTGCGACTGGATATATTCTTTAATGAATTTTTCCAGCAATTCATCGCTCATAATAGAAACATTTTTTTGAGGATATAAGTTTTGCTTTTCCAAATAGTAGCAATAATCGCATCTCAGATTACATAAAGCACCTCCAGCTTTTAACATAATGTAAAGCGGACGTGCAAAAGGGGCTAATGTATTACTCATGTTATGGTATATAAAAATAAGTAGATGTTGAAAATCAGTTTGTATAAAATCTACGTTTCTGATAAATATCATTAAGAGCCTGTTTAAATTTTGCTCAGGTTAATTTTGCGAATTGTTTTCGAGGATGTTTTTCTGATTTTATGAGGAGGATAGCGGGCTATCTGACGAATAAAATCGGGAAAACAGACCGGAAACAAACGAAAAAGAACCTGATAGAATATTACTTTATTGGAAAATTTAAACAGGCTCTTAATTTTGCATACAAATTAAATGTCCGCAATTTACCAATCTGACCGCATAAAAAATGCAGTAGTACTGCATTTGCCGATAAAGTCTATATTCATTTTTAGGGAGATGTATTGGCTGTTTGCAATATTCATTTGTAAAAATTAGAGTTTCTTAGAAACGGTTTCGTTTTTTGACTCATGACGGATTTTTGCAACTCTCCATTAAAAAACAGCCTTTCCCCTATTTTTAAAAATGAATACCGTATGTATGTTTCAACTCATCCATCACAAAGACACTTTCCAGTGAACTTAGATGTTCAATAGTACCTAAGACATTGAGTATGAATGCTTGATAATGTTTCATATCCTTGGCATGGATTTTTAGCAAATAATCATAGCTTCCGGAAATGTTGTAACATTCGGTCACTTCTGGAATCCCTTGCACAATGCGACTGAAATCTTGGGCAATGTCACGGTTAAGACGAGTCATCTTCACTTTACAAAAAACAATAAACCCCTGGTGAAGTTTTTCAGCATCTACTATCGCCATATATTTCTTAATGTATCCATTTGCTTCCAGCCGCTTCAGACGTTCGAACACTGGAGTAGATGACAGGCTGACCCGTGCGGCAAGTTCTTTAGTCGTAAGCCGGGCATTTTCTTGCAAAACACGAAGAATCTGCAAATCTATTTTATCTAATGTTTCCATAAAAGAATTCTATTCTGTTTTATATCCCTTTTGGAATATTACATTGTGCAGTTATTCTATTTTAGGATACAAATATAGATAGATTTTCCAAATAAAGGGCAAACATTGATTGTTATTTCCAGAATTACTTATTTTGCAGAAAAATATTTAGAAGAAATTCAAAACAGTTTCTCAATAATCTTTATAAAAAAACAATGGACAAGACTAAACTTCATTTCGAAACGTTGCAATTGCATGCCGGACAAGAATTGCCCGATCCCACAACTGGTGCACGTGCCGTTCCCATTTACCAGACCGCTTCGTATGTGTTCCACGATTGCCGACATGCTGCAGACCGCTTCGCTTTGCGCGATGCCGGAAATATCTACGGACGTCTCACCAACGACACCCAGCGAGTATTGGAAGAACGCATGGCTACCCTTGAAGGAGGAGTGGCAGCTTTGGCTGTAGCCTCTGGAGCTGCAGCAGTAACTTACGCCTTGCAGAACATTTTACATGCAGGCGACCATTTGGTAGCAGCCGATAACCTCTATGGAGGCTCGTACAACCTGATTACACACACGCTTGCAGAACAGGGAATTACACATACCATTATCCGCATCAACGACCTGCATGCGCTGGAAGCTGCCATTCGTCCCGAAACAAAAGCGGTGTATGCAGAAACATTCGGCAATCCTCATTCGGATATTACCCACATAGAAGCTGTGGCAGAAGTAGCACACCGTCACGGAATACCTTTGATTGTAGATAATACCTTTGGTACTCCTTTTCTTATCCGTCCCATCGAGCATGGAGCAGACATAGTGGTTCACTCCGCTACCAAGTTTATCGGTGGCCATGGTACTTCGCTGGGCGGAATCATTGTAGACAGCGGACGTTTCGACTGGAAAGCCTATCCGAACCGCTTTCCTACAATGACTCTTCCCGACCCGAACTATCACGGAAACATTTTTACCGATGTGGCAAAAGAAGCAGCATTTGTCACCCGCATTCGGGCTGTCCTGCTCCGAGATACGGGAGCAACCATCTCACCTTTCAATGCTTTCCTGTTGTTGCAGGGACTTGAAACCTTGTCACTGCGCGTAGAGCGTCATGTGACCAATGCCCTAAAAGTAGTAAAATACCTTGCAACACACCCCATGGTGGCAAAAGTCAATCACCCTTCCCTACCTTCACATCCCAACCATGCACTGTATCTTCGCTATTTTCCACAAGGTGGTGGAAGTATCTTTACTTTCGAGATAAAAGGCGGACAAAATGAAGCATGGCGTTTCATCGATTCACTGAAAATCTTTTCACTTTTGGCAAATGTAGCGGATGTGAAAAGCCTGGTGATTCATCCTGCCACTACCACCCATTCGCAGCTTTCGCCTGAAGAGCTGAAAACGCAACACATCACGCCAGCTACCATCCGGCTTTCCATCGGTACTGAGCATATTGATGACCTGTTGGAAGATCTGGCACAAGCATTTGAAGCTTGCAATATACCCGATTAATAGAAAACATTACATGATAGAATAGCTTTTATACTTCTCGCAGCATTAATTCGTGCACATGGCTGCGTTGTTTGTAAGATTATTAATCTTCACGCCGGAAGATTATTAATCTTCAAGCTGTAAGATTAATAATCTTACAAACGATGCAGCTATATAGCGGAGAGAAAAGTGCTTGACATGCCGGATGTACAATCTGGCGTAATTGAAGAAACGGATTTGCAATCCAGCGTGACACTGGCAAAAGAAGTAACACCGACAGTGTATATTCATCCACTTTCCACCCCTATAAAATTATCAGCCCTTTCATGCTAGTATTCCCATTTAAATCGTATCTTTGCCCAATACGATAAACAATATTTGGCACCAACAGACAAGATGGACGAAAAAGACTTGATAAAAGAACTGAAATCCGGCTCGGTCACCGCCTATCGGCGACTCTATGAGCAATGGGTTTCCAAACTATACCATTTCGTCTTCCACTATGTCAAGTCGGAAGCCGTAACCGATGATATCGTACAGGAAACTTTCTTACGCATCTGGACCGGACGCGAACGGCTGGACCCTCTTTGCTCTTTCAAGTCGTACCTGTTCACCATCTCCTACCACCTGCTCCTGAAAGAACTACGCAGGCAACTGAACCATCCCTCGATGGAAGAATACCTGAAATACCAGAACGAAGCAAGCGTATCAGAAGAATATATCATTGATGACATCGATTTCGAAAGCTTCTGTACAGCCTTGGCACGAGCCAAGCAGAAACTATCTCCCCGCCAGCGAGAGATTTTCGAATGGAACAAAGAGCAAGACATTCCCGTAGCTGACATCGCTAAAAAGCTTTCCATCAGTGAACAAGTAGTGCGCAACCAGCTTTCAGCGGCACTTAAAACCATGCGTGCCGAACTCCAAAACCATGCCTTTTTGTTAAGCATCTTCCTGTTAAACCTATAAAAAAGCAACAAATCCTGCTTTATAACATACAAATCAGCATGTTATAAATCCTTTGTTCGCGGATATTACTTACAAACAAAGGAAAAACAGGCTCATGAACAAACCCAATTACGACATAGAGGATTTATTACGGAAATACCATGCCGGACATATCTCAAAAGAAGAATTTGCTCGGCTAAAAGCCGCCGTCAACCGCTCGACAGATGAAGAGATGAAAGATTTCATGGCGCGGCACTGGGACTTCTATGCCGATGAATCTCCTTTGCCCGAAGCGAAAAAAGTCCGGCTCTATCAGAACCTGGAACGGAAGATACGTGTTCCCTTATACATCCGCCTGCGGACACATTGGGTTCAAATCGCCGCATGCCTTTTGCTCGTGCTCAGTATCGGCATGTCGGCATTGCTCTACACGCAACATCACGAATTACAACAACTCACTTCACGCAATGTTGTTATCCGTTCCGGCGAATCGCCTTCTTCGGTCACCCTACCCGACGGGACCAAAGTAAAGCTGAACACCCATTCTTCGCTTACTTACCAACAAGATTTCGGACGGGAAAACCGCTGTGTAGAGCTTTCGGGTGAAGGCTATTTCAACGTAAAGCGCGACGAGAGCAAACAATTCGTCGTACAGACAGGCTTTATCAACATCACCGTACTGGGCACATCTTTCAACGTCTACGCTTACGAGGACAAAGACTTCCTGGAAATGGCTCTGGTAAAAGGAAGCGTACGGGTGAATACGGTCCGCCCACCCTACAAAAGCCTGCACGCACGTCCCAATGAAAAGATAACCTATAACAAGCATACGGGCCAGCTGATCTTGGAAACCACTTCGAACCGGGCGGAAACGGCATGGACGAAAGACACATTGACGTTCCGCCACGCCCCGCTGCGAGAAGTGTTCCGCTCGCTGGAGCGCAAGTTCGGTGTCATTATCCGGACTTCGGACACGCTCTTTGCCAACGATGCCTATACGGGTACCTTCAAGGAAGCCACGCTGGAGAATGTCCTCGGCGTACTGAAACAGCATTACGGTTTCGGCTATACCCGTACCCAAGACACGATTCATATCGATATGAAATAATTACCGGATTTATTAACCTCAAAAACACAAGCACACATGAAAACATAACAATGCCAGCAAAAACAAGAACCTCCGGACAATCGGCAAATCGTCCGGAGGCGGAAATCAGTCCACAAAACTATGTTGCAGCATAGTTTGCATTAATGAACCAATAATCCATAATATCATGAAAAAACAAAAGAATCTGTCCGTTTCTGCGGACAAAGGTAACGAAAAACACGGTATCTCCCGTTATCTTGCGTTATCTTTATGTATGTTAACTTTTATTGGGGCATCCGCCCAGACCGGCAAAGTCAGCCTGAACCTGAAAGACGCGCCGGTGAAAGAACTGTTGAACACTATCGAAAAACAGACCCCGTACCGCTTCTCGTACCGTGACGCTGACCTGAAAGGCAAATCAAACGTCACCCTGTCGTCCCAAAGCGAAGAGCTGAAGGAAGTCTTGACACGCGAGCTTGCCCAAAGAGGGTTATTCTACCGAGTATCAGAAAATCTGATTATCATTCTCCCTGCCTCACAAAAAGATATCCCATCAAACAAGAAAAGCCTCATCAAAGGTGTAGTGAAAGATGCCAACGGTGATCCCATTATCGGTGCCAACATTACCGTAGAAGGCCAATCCATAGGTACCATCACCGATATGGATGGACAATTCACACTTGAGGCTTCGGCAGATGCAGTCTTGCACGTATCTTATATCGGATATATGTCACAAAACATTCATGCAAAAGAGGGGCAAGATTTAAACATCATTATGAAAGATGATACACGGGCGTTGGACGAAGTGGTCGTATTAGCTTATGGGACTCAAACCAAACGCAACGTTACCGGTTCTTTAGAAACGGTAGATTTTGATAAATTAGGAGATATTCCAGGAGCACAATTCGCACAAAAGCTTCAAGGACAAATCAGCGGCGTACAAATCAATCAAGGGACAGGTACTCCAGGACAAGGCATGAACATCCGAATCCGTGGTGCAGCCTCCTTGTCTACCGATTCCAGTCCGTTATACGTCGTAGACGGATTCCCTATTGTCGGGAATATAAACAATCTGAATCCCAATGAAATAGAGTCTATGACCGTATTGAAAGATGCTGCAGCTACAGCACTTTATGGTTCACGTGCCGCTTTCGGTGTTGTACTTATTACAACCAAAACAGCTAAAACCGGAAAGACCAATGTCAGCTTCAACGGATATTGGGGAGTACAAGTTGTACCTGAAAAAGGAAGGCCGGACATGATGAACGGGACAGAATGGGCACAATTCCGCAAAGAACACTACGAAGACCTAGGGGAACCCGTCCCTACAGCATTCCAAAATCCGTCGCAATACGAAAAAGGATACAGTTGGTACGATACCATGTTACGCAATGCATTAATACAAGACTATAATGTTTCTATCCAATCGGGTTCAGAAAAGTTAAAAAACTCCATTGTCGTAGGATATTTCAATCAAGATGGTGTGGTCTTGAATTCCGATTACCGACGGATTTCATTGCGTGCCAATTCTCTTTATCAAATCAATCCAAGACTAAAAGCAGCCCTGAATGTTGCACCCACATATAGTTTTGAAAATCGCCCTCTAAGTGACGGTTCCTTTTTCGGGGGAGGAGGTTTGCTGGCAAACGCCAACCTGACGCCTCCTATCTTACCTTACATGGACGAAAACGGTAATATGCCAGTATCTGTAACCACCGAAGGAGTTACAATGAATCCAATGCCCAACTGGGTGCGTTCTATTCAAGATACTTCCAATGAATATAAAACACTCAGGTTGCTTGCCAGTGCCTATATCGAATTTGAACCAATTAAAAACCTTTTCTTAAAAACAAGCATCAGCACCGATTTAGGATATGAAAACCGTCACTACTTCCAACCTTCTACAGCAGGACGTGCTTTTAACGTAGAGCCCAGTGCTTTAAATGCTAATCTAAGAGAAGAAGACAGCAACTATTATTCTTATTTGTCAGAAACTACAGCCAGCTATTCGGTTGATTGGGGCGACCATCATTTGGATGCACTGGTAGGATTTACCGTACAAAAATACCACAGTCAGTTAGGGGTTGTAACCGGAAGCAATTATGCAGATGACCGTATCCAAACCATAGATGCCGCTTTGGTTAAAAACAATCCAACCATGGATATCCAAGAATGGAGTATGATGTCTTACCTTGGAAGAATCAATTACGATTTTAAAGGGCGTTATTTGTTAGGGTTCAGTATCCGACGAGACGGTTCCTCACGATTCGGTATAAACAACCGTTGGGGTAATTTCCCCGCCGGTTCCATCGGATGGTTGGTAAACGAAGAACCTTTTATGAAAAATTTGACATGGTTATCTTTATTCAAGTTACGTGGCAGTTACGGTGTTATCGGGAATCATAATATCGGAAACTACACACAATACAACACCATCGATATCACGCAAGGAGGCGTTTTCGGCAATACAGTTGTAAACGGAAGCCAAGTCACCAATCTTGGAAATCCAAACTTAGGATGGGAAAAAACCAGAGAACTGGATTTGGGTGTAGACCTTTCGTTCTTAAACAACCGGATTACATTTACTTATGATTATTATAAGAAAATAACAGACAATCTACTTTATTCCATGTCCGTACCCCGTGAATCAGGTTTCCAAACCATTACAGGCAATGTGGGTAAAATAAAATTCTGGGGACATGAATTCAGCATCAATTCACACAACCTGGTTGGCGCTTTCAAATGGGATACTAATTTCAATATTGCATTCAGCGATAACCGGGTTCTTGCTCTGTCGGGCATGAGCGATTACATGCTGGCTCAAACCGGCATTGTACAGACTATTACTAAAGTAGGTGGCAGAATAGGACAATTCTACGGTATGGTTCAAGAAGGCGTCTATGTAAATCAAGCTGATTATGATAATTCTCCGAAAGCTGTAGACTCTGAAGTAGGAACTATCAAATTTAAAGACGTGAACAATGATGGAACCATTACGTATGATGACATGGGAGGCGATAAGACCGAATTGGGAAATCCATTCCCAAAATTCACTTATGGACTGACCAATACTTTCTCATATAAGAATTTTGACCTGTCCATAGTATGTGCCGGTTCGTATGGAAACAAAATAGTGGCAGTAAGCGAACAAGGGACGACCAACCTTGATGGTAATTTCAATGTACTGAAAGAAGTAAAAGACAGATGGCGTTCACCCGAAAACCCAGGGGCTGGGAAATATGGTAAAACGACAAGCGGGACAGGACGTGAAAGAGACATTTTGCATTCCCGGTTTATTTGTGATGGCAGCCATTTTACCATCAAAAATATCACGTTTGGCTATACCTTTCCTGCGCGCCTTATCAAATACGTACAAAACTTGAGATTATACGCCAGCATACAGCAACCTTTGGTCTTAACCAAATACAAATATGCAAATCCTGAAGTAGGAGTTGATTTTGACGGGAATTCTCCCAATGCACTATTGCAGGGGATTGATTTTTCCACTTATCCTATTCCAAGAACATTTACAATCGGACTGAATGTATCATTTTAAATAATTTAACGATATGAAAATTAAACATTCATTTTACACCATATTGCTAGCTTGTGCTTTTACCAGTTGTGACAATTTTCTCGATATACCTTCAGATACATCATTAAGTTCTGAAGTTTATTATCAATCACAAAATGATTTCGAACAAGCTATAAACGGATGTTATTCGTTTTTACGGACATTATACAGTGGAAGTAATGGTGCGTGGGCCATGGGAGAACTACGTTCCGATAATACGACCTATGTATATAACCCGACAGACAGAGGAACCATTTCTGCTGAATTCGTCAAAGATTTCCTTGACGATGCAAACAACAGCGTACCATTACATAAATATGTAACCAATTACAGCATGATTTCTAACATCAACTATATTTTAGCCTTTATAGATAATGTAGAATTCGATGAATCCGTAAAAAACAACATCAAAGGACAAGCCTATTTTTTGCGTGCCTTAGCCTATTTTGATTTAGTTCAATACTTCGGATCGGTGCCTCTGCATTTGACCCCTGTACAAACAGAAGAGGAAACCGCTTTGCCCTTGTCCGATACAGAAACCATCTATGCTCAGATCATTCAAGATGCTGAAACTGCTGCCAACCTACTCCCAGACAAGTCACATCAAGACCCTGGACGGGCTACATCCGGAGCAGCTAATACACTTTTAGGAAATGTATATATCAACCTACAGAACTGGAGTGAAGCAGAACGCGTTTTAAAAGAGGTCAACGGATACGACTTGTATGAAAATTATGCCGATGCATTCGAACCTGCCAATAAAAATGGTATAGAATCTGTCTTTGAAGTACAGTTCAAACAAGGAAATGAAGGTTATGCCAGCAATTTCTTTTATGTTTTTTTAGTGCAACCCATTACAGCCGAAGAAGTTTCTGCAATAACTGGTATCGAAGAAAATTCGTATATTGTTGAAGGATATAATATCCCGACACCAGATATTATAAATGCTTATGAGACTGGGGATGAGCGTAAAGATGCTTCAATAGGAATGTTAACGGCATCAGGGAAACAATATCCTTATATAAAAAAGTATTGCCACCCACATGCCTTAACCAATAATACAGACGATAATTGGCCTGTATATCGCTATTCCGAAGTTCTTTTATTTTTGGCAGAAGCACTTAATGAACAAAATAAGACAGATGAAGCCTTAACATACCTGAATAGAGTCAGAAACCGAGCTGGACTAGCAAATACATCTGTTACCGGACAAGACGCAATCCGTGAAGCCATTTTCAAAGAAAGAAGAGTAGAACTTGCTTTTGAAAACAAGCGATGGCTCGATTTAGTACGTTCCGGACAAGCGGAAACTGTAATGAAAGCTTATGGAGAACGGGTAAAAGCCAATCCTCAGGCATATTATTTCCCAGACGGATATTCGGTAGCATCCAATTCTTATTTAGACATTCGGCTTTTGTTCCCGTTACCTGCATCTGAAGCTGCTCTGACACCGTATTTTTAGAAACAGTTTTGAATTTATCGTGTGCTGATTGGGGATGAGTTTTTAAGGCATTTCCGCTTCTGTGATAAGGAAGACAGCCCTCTATCTTCCTTATCACAGAAGCGGAAATGGCCCCAAAACCGCCCAAAGCACACACGATAACGAATACATCAAGACAAGAAAAACTTTTTGGAGAAATTCAAAACGGTTTCTTATTACTGATATGTTAATCTTATCGATAAAATTTATATTTTCGCAATCGAACTTTTCTACAACCATGCAATACATCAATTGATATGAACAAGAACACGTTTTTATTATTAGTTATCTGCTGGATACAAGGATTCTGTTTGTCTGCCGCTAAATTGCAGAACCTAAAAGTAGAATATGCCACATGTCCAATCGGAATAGATGTACCTGCTCCACGGTTCAGCTGGCAAATAGCGGCTGATGATAATGAATATGGCATCCGACAGACCGCTTATCATTTAAAGGTATATGATGAATCGGGACTATGTGTATGGGATTCCGGGAAAACACCGGACAGACGGTCGCTAAACATCGTGTACAATGGAAGTGTGCTCCAACCGGAGACCCGTTACACATGGAAGCTGGAGGCCTGGACGCAAGAAGAATATCTTTCGGCATCGTCTTGGTTCGAAACCGGCATCATGGCACAAAACGATGCAGACGAACGATGGCAAGATGCCCGATGGATTGGCGGAGGAGACGGGGACATGGTGCTCTATTCGCATTACCTGCCTGTATTCCGTCTGAACTATGTGTTCCGGTTAGACAGGCAGACAACTCAAACGGCTTTCCTTTATGGAGCCAACGACGAAAGACTGATGGACAAGAACAAGAACCTGTACGGACTGACAAACAAGAGGGACCAATCTTATATCAAGATAGAACTGGATGCCCGTACAGTGCAAAGCGGAGGGCAAGCCATCGTCAAGGTGTACAGGGCTGGCTTTTGTCCTACAGATAAACCACAAGTTCCGTTGGACACGTTCCATATCCCTGCTTCGCTATTCAATAAGCACAACCTGTACAAAGAACACAGGCTTTTCTTAAGTTCCAACCTAGGATTTACACAATTCGCTTTCGACAATGAAACACATCGCATCGGGGAAACCAACCTGAACCCGCTGGGACAAGGAGGAGACTTTATTGCCTTTCCTGTATTGGGCGATGTGGGATTCTGCCTGCAACAAGGAAAACTCCTTGCAGACTCACGGATAGAAATCAGGAATTTCAGAAATCCAAGCAATCTGCTGGTCACTTTGTATCCTCCCTCTTCCGAAACACTGAACGGCATCAACCTCAGTGCATACCTGACCAATCCCAGCCGGAACGCTTCCCCCATGCTGCGTACCGTATTTCATACACAAGACAAAAAGATAGCCAAAGCACGCTTGTATGTCACCGCACGCGGCATCTACGACTTCTACATCAACGGGAAACGTGTTGGCAATGATTATTTCAATCCGGGAGCAACTCAATACAACAAGACTCATCTGTATCAGACTTTCGACATAACCTCTTATCTGCAGGAAGGTGCAAACGCCGCAGGTGCCATTCTGTCGGAAGGATGGTGGAGTGGAGGGTGTACCTTTACTGGTGAAAACTGGAACTATTTCGGCGACCGCCAATCCCTGCTTGCCAAACTGACCATCACCTATGCAGACGGAGAAACGGAACATATTGTAACCCGTCCCGACACATGGAAGATTTTCAGCTATGGACCTGTGATATACGGCAGCTTCTTCCAAGGAGAAGTGTACGACGCCCGGAGAGAAAGTGATATAGAAGGATGGAGCACAGCTTCGTATGACGATACCAAATGGCATGCTGCCCAAGAAGTCCCTTTAGATGGAACCATCTGTACAACAAGCGAAGAAAACATTCCACGGGTAGACGATTATTCCCATTATCATCTAACCGGGCAATTCGGACCTACCGTAAAGGCCGTTAAGGAACTGACCGCACAATCAGTGGAAGAAGTCCGCCCAGGAGTCTTTGTCTACGACATGGGACAAAACATGGCAGGCGTCCCCCGCATCACCCTGACAGAATGCAAGCCCGGACAACGAGTGTGCCTGCGGTTTGCCGAGGTGAAATATCCATCTCTTCCTGCTTATAAAGAACACGAAGGCATGATTATGCTGGAAAATATACGTGCAGCTATGGCGCAAGATATATACATTGCCCGTGGAGGTTATGAAACCATTGCACCACGCTTTACTTTCCATGGCTATCGCTTTATCGAGATAACCGGTATCGACCGCCCTTTACCGTTGGAAGCTGTCAAAAGCACCATACTCAGTTCGGTCGCCCACCTGGCTTCCCACTATAAGACTTCCAATCCGAAAGTAAACAAGTTGTGGGAGAACATTACGTGGTCTACTTATGCCAACTTCCTTTCAATACCTACCGATTGCCCCCAACGTAATGAACGGTTAGGATGGGCAGGCGACATTTCGGTATTTTCGCGTGCCGCTACTTATCTGACAGATGCTTCCCAATTCCTGCACCGTTATCTTTGTGCCATGCGTGACGTTCAACGGCAGGACGGGCGTTTTGCCGACATTGCCCCACTAGGAGGCGGATTCGGCGGAATGCTATGGGGAAGTGCCGGCATCACCATCCCTTGGGAATGTTACCTGCAATACCAAGACAAAGCTTTGCTGGAAGAACATTATCCTGCCATGAAGCATTATATGCAATACCTCCTCGACCAATGCATCAATAAAGAAACCGGCATATTGGATCAGGGAGAAAGCTGGTGGGGCAATTTAGGTGATTGGTTGGGACCGGAAAATAATCGGAATGACAATACCCTGCTTTGGGAAGCTTATTTCATCTATGACCTGAACATTATGCAGCAAGTGGCAGGCATATTGGGACATAAAGAAGACAACGCTTTTTATGCCAAATTACACTCGGATCGCATAAAATTCTTCAATAAAACCTATATTGAGCCGGAAACAGGATGTACCCGTTTTGCCTGCAAAGAAAGCCCAATAGATACCCAGACTTCGTATGTATTGCCTCTGGCTTTCGGAATCATCCCAGACAGCATGCGCTCTAAAGTTGCCGCCTGCCTGCAAAACACCATAGCACGCAAAAATAAAACAGACGAAGGCATAACGTGCCCGCCTTATTCATTGATGACCGGATTCATCGGGACAGCATGGATTTGTAAAGCACTCTCCGATTGTGGGTATAGCGATACAGCTTACCGCCTGCTTCAACAAACCTCCTATCCGTCGTGGCTATATTCGGTAGAGCAAGGTGCTACCACCATTTGGGAACGGCTCAACTCGTATACGCACACTGATGGGTTCGGCAAAAACAACCGGATGAACTCGTTCAACCATTATTCTTTCGGAGCGGTATGTTCGTGGATGTACAACTATTCGTTAGGCATACAGCCTGATGCCGGCAATCCAGGATTCCAACATTTCTTCCTACAACCTACGCCTGACCCTACAGGAAGAATGACCTACGCCCACGGATATTACGATTCGACTTACGGACGGATTGAAAGTGGCTGGGAAATTACATCCCAATCTGTCAGATATACTTTTTCCATCCCAGCCAATACAAGTGCCACAGTCCGCGTGCCTGCCACCAATTTCAAGGAAGTCAAGATGAATAATGCCCTTCTTCAAGAACATACGGATTTCAAAAAAGAGAACCGGTATATAACTTTAGAATTAGAATCGGGCATATATACGATGGAAATATCCGGCAAATAAACAATCCCATAGAATTCCATATTTTATAATAAGGAGTTAGAGAGGGAGTTATTTCAGGGAGTCAGAAGCCAATACCTTTTCCTGCCAGTTTTCGTAAGCAGGAGTATTGGCTTTTATACTTTAAAGACAGCATTCAAGCATGCTTTTTGATGAACATAAGTGAATTGGCAATCTCACATAAGTAACTCAGTCATCCCACATAAGTAAGTCGGTCTTATCACTTATGTTCGTTTGAGAGTGTCTTTTGGCAAATTTCTTTTCGCACCATGTAATATCCACGTAACACAAATCACACGGTTTCTTTACACATCGGTCATGGAGATGTAATACGCCTGCTTTACTTTTGTTGCATCAATTTAACAAACACTTAACTAAAGATTATGACAACAAAAATCAAGCAAGCGTTATTGCTTCTCTGTATCCTGTTCATCATGCCGGGATACTTGTTTGCCCAAGATGACCGTGCCGTTATTACGGGCATTGTGACCGACGAAACCAATCTGGGAGTCATCGGTGCCACTGTGCAAGTAAGAAACGAGTCAACAGGCTTCAGCACAGGCTCTATCACGAACGAGAATGGTGAATATACCATCAAGCAGCTTCCGTTGGGAGGTCCGTACACAATTAAGGTGTCCTACATCGGATATGGTGACCAGACGAAAAGCGGATATACGCTGAACCAAGGCGACCAGGTGCGTATCGATTTCCAGATGAAAGAAGAATCCATTACCATGGAAGCCGTGGAGGTGGTTGCCAACTCATTGAAAAATACCATTGCCACTACCGGTTCGGCAACTTCAGTCACCGAACAAGACTTGGAAAAACTTCCGGTAAACGGACGTAACTTTACTTCGCTGGTCGACCTATCCCCGCTCAGCACCGGCTCCAGCCTTTCGGGCCAGTTGGCTTCTTCTACCAACTATACCATCGATGGTATGACGGCAAAGAATCCGACTTCGGGAGGTAGTACGACGAGCCGTAACGGAGTGCCTTACGCCATCTCCATGGAGGCTATCCGTGAGTTTAAGGTAGTGACCAACCAATACGATGTGACTAACGGACGTGCCGGAGGAGGTACGGTAAGCACTGTAACCAAGTCGGGTACGAATACCTTGACCGGTAGTGCGTTCGTATACGGACGTGCCAACTGGCTCTCCAGCCCGTATGACATCCGTGGCAACAAGCGGAGCAACGACTTCTCCACCTACCAGTTCGGTGCCTCGCTGGGAGGAGCTATTGTGAAAGACCGTGCCCACTTCTTCATTACGTGGGACCATCAGGCAGACTCTCGCCCACTCTATATCGCCGATATCCAAAACGCTACCGACGAACAACGCTATAACCTCAGCTTGGAGACGCGCGACCGCTTCCTGCAAATCGCACGCGACAAATACGGCGTGTCAAACAATCCGCAATTCGGAGCTTTCGATAAGAAGCAAAGTACCGATGCCGTATTTGCCCGTATAGACTGGCAGATTAACGCCACCAACCTCTTGACCTTCACCGACAACTTCGTGAACGACATGAACAACCTGGGACTGAGCGACAACACCACCATAAACCTGTATGAAACTTACGGCGATGTACACTCGCTGAACAACAGTGCCATGGCAACGCTGCGTTCGGTAGTAGGTCCGCGCGGAACGAACGAATTGAAGGTGCAACACCTTTATACATTGGAGAAATCCATGCCGGGCGATGAACTTCCTTCCGCCAACATCCCGCGTGCCATTGTACAAAACGTATCATCGGTAGTAAATGGTGACAACGTACAGACCAACATCCAGTTAGGTGGCCAACGTTATTGCCCCGAAAACTTCTACAACCATGTGTTGCAAGTTGTGGATAACTTCTATTACAACACAAAACGAATCAATTATACCTTCGGTGTAGACCTGATGTACACCCACATGAATTCGCGCTACGGAAGCGAGACCAACGGACGCTTCTACTTTAACGGACTGGACGCTTTTGAAAGCCTTACCCCTTCCCGTTATGTACGCGAACTCTACCTTACGGCAGACGACCGCGTGAAACAGAACATCATGAACGCCGGTGCATACGCGCAATTGCAGACCAAGCTGTTCCCCGGTTTCGAGCTGATAGCCGGACTCCGCTTGGACAACGCTACCTATTTCAATAAAGGAACATTCAACCAGACCGTGTACGATGACTTAGGCTTACGCACCGACAACGGACTTTCGACCTTCCAGGTACAGCCCCGTGTGCAAATCACCTGGGACATCAATGACAAGCACCGCGACATCATCCGTTTGGGCGGCGGTATCTTTGCCTCGGACATCAACAACTATGCGATGATTAACAACATGGTGTTCGACGGAACCCGCACGGCATCTATCGATGTAACGCTTGACCCGAGAAACGCCAACTATAATGAATTGCTTAACCTGCTACGTCCCGACTTCCCTGCCTATCGCCAAGATCCATCGAAGGCTCCGGGAACAGAACTGTTCAACAATCCGAACATAGAAAAGCTCTCCACCATTAACCTAAACGGAGCAGATTGCAAGGTACCGGTCATCTACAAGGCGAACCTTTCGTACACCCATTTCTTCAACGACCGCCTGAAAGTAACCGTAGGCGGATATATGACCTTGGGACGGAACAACTACATGTACGTAGACCGCAACATGGTAGACCAGCCTTACTTCCGCCTTGCAGCCGAAGGCAACCGAGGCATTTATGTGCCAGCAGAGACCATTAAAGACAATGGTGAAGTGGACTGGAGAGAAAGCCGTAAGACCAAAAATGTGGGTCGTGTGTTGGAAATGGTGAGCGAAGGCAAAGTCAACCAGTTCGCCTTCGTGGTAGAAGGAACGTGGAGATACTTCAAGGATGGACAGCTCTCGGTAAGCTATACCTGGAACGATACAAAAGACAATACCTCGTACAACGGAAACGTGGCAAACTCGGCAACCCTCTCGCAAATGGTGGTAGACGACCCACGCGACTTGAGCAAAATGACTTACTCCAACAACCAGTTCCGCCACAAAGTAGTGGTTTACGGAACAGCTCCCACTTTCTGGGGCATCAGCATCGGCGCACGCTTCTCGGGCATCGGCGGAACACGTTATTCGCTTGCCGTAAGCGGAAACCTGAACGGAGACTTTGTAGATTCGAATGATTTGGCTTACATTTACGACCCGAACGACCCTGCCACCCCACAATACTTGCGCGACGGCATCAATGACATCTTGAACAATCCGGAAGTAGAACAAAGCACCAAGGACTATATCCGTAAGAGCTTTGGCAAGGTGGCTGAACGCAACGGTGGTGTAAACGGTTTCTACGGCACACTTGATTTGCGTCTTACCAAGAAGTTCAATCTCTACAAAAAACACAGTCTGGAATTGTCGGTCGACATCTTCAATGTGGCAAACCTGCTGAACAAAGACTGGGGTGCCGGACACACCTTGGGCAAGCAGAACATCTACTCTATCAAGAGCTTCGACCAAGATACCAAACAGTTTGTATATAACGTGAACCCGAACACCGGCGTGTCGAGCCTGAACGGTACACCGTACCAGTTCCAGATAGGCTTGAGATACGCATTCTGATTTAAGAGTTGACTAGGTATCAGGTACCAGGTGACTAGGCTTAAATAGTCGTGACAATGGTACCTAGTACCTAGTCACCTAACACCTAGTCACCTAACAATAAAAACCATAAAACAAACATGAAAACAAGAAAACTTTTCCTCGCTTGCGCCTGCGCACTTTTCGCATTGGCGGCACAAGCACAGACCCAAGTCATCGCACACCGCGGATTCTGGAAGGCAGAAGGCTCTGCACAAAACTCTATCACAGCACTGAAGAAAGCCGCTGAAGCCCAAGTATACGGTTCAGAATTCGACGTGCAACTGACCAAAGACGGCATCGTTGTTGTGAATCATGATGACACCATCGGAGGCTATACGATTGCCGAAACCGACTATGCCACACTGAAAGACCTGAAACTGAAGAACGGCGAAACTCTTCCCACGCTGGAAGACTACCTGAAAGCCGGCAAGCAATTGCCCGACATCCAACTCATCCTCGAAATAAAACCTCATAAGACAGAAGCACAAGAAAATCGGATTTCTGCCGATTGCGTCAAAATGGTGAAAGAAATGGGTATGGAAAAACAAGTGGAATACATTTCATTCAGCATGCATGTATGCGAACAGCTGGTCAAACTGACTCCGGGTTCGGAAATCGCCTACCTGAAAAGCGACATCGCCCCCAAAGACATCAAGGCGAAAGGCATGACCGGCATTGACTATTATTATAAGGTATTCGACAAGCACCCCGAATGGGTGAAGGAAGCGCACGACCTGGGCATGAAGGTCAACGCATGGACGGTGGACGAAACGGCCGATATGCAGAAACTTATCGACTTGAAAGTGGACTACCTCACCACCGACCAACCGCTGGAAGCGAAAGAACTCGTTAAATAAGATAATCCATTATCTTCTCCACAGCATCGTGTCAGACATGCATAAGTTGTGTATCTTCGCAACATGCATCTGACACTTTTTTTATGAATTCCGCATTCCGCCAATGCAGGAACGAGATTAGGTCGCCCGTCATTGCATTGTTGCCTCCGTAAGCATCCGTTCCAGTTCCTCTGCGCTGAGGCGCAAATGAAACTCCCCTTGATAAGCGATGGAAATTCCTCCCGTCTCTTCCGACACAATGATAGCCATGGCATCGGTTTCCTGCGAGATACCCAAAGCAGCACGGTGTCTTAACCCAAGTTCTTTCGGTATGTTCAGATTATGCGATACGGGCAGGATACAACCGGCAGCCTCAATACGTTTGTGGCTGATAATCATAGCTCCGTCGTGTAAAGGACTATTCTTGAAGAAAATATTTTCTATCAGCCGTTGATTGATACTGGCATCGATGATATCACCTGTTCGGGCGATATCGTCTAACGGAAAGTCACGTTCCATCACAATAAGGGCACCTACCTTTCCTTTGCTCATATTAAGACACGCCATGACAATGGGCATGATGTCTTCCTTTCCTCCATCGCTTTTCTGCTTGCCTTTGAAAAAACGGAGCAGACTATTCGTACTGTGACGAGAACCTAATGAAAGCAGGAAGTGACGAATTTCATCTTGAAACAGAACAATGATGGCAATCACTCCCACACTGACCAGTTTATCAAAGATAGAACCAAGCAGACGCATCTGTAACACTTGCGACACGATGACCCAAATCACGATAAACACCAGAATACCGGTAAACACATTGATAGAGCCTGACGACTTCATCAATTTGTAAGTCTTGTAAAGCAAAAAAGCTACAAGCAGGATGTCAATGACATCTTTAATGGTTAGGATGGTAAAACTGAAAGGCATGGCAATAACTGGTTAAGATGGAGTGATGAAAGTGGGGTGTTGCATGGCAGAAACAATTTTCACAACTTCAACGGCAGCTTTTACATCGTGAACACGGAGAATACAAGCTCCCTTCATCAAAGCAAGGGCATGAATGGCGGTAGTACCGTTTAACGCATCTTCCGGTCCTCCGCCCAACAGTTTATATATCATCGACTTGCGCGATACACCTACCAACAAAGGAAGTTCGAAAATGCTGAATTCTTCCAGCTGGTCCAGCAAAGCATAGTTATGCTCCAGCGTCTTTCCGAAACCGAAACCCGGGTCGAGGATAATATCTTTTGCTCCTAAGTCGCGCAAACGTTGCACTTTCTCAGAGAAATAACACATTACCTCTTTCACCACATTGCCGTAATGCGGGCAAGCCTGCATGGTCTGCGGAGTACCCTGCATATGCATAAGAATATAAGGGACTCCCAAGCGGGCAATCACCGGAAACATATTCGCATCCATCTCGCCTGCAGAAATATCATTGATAATAGCCGCACCATATTCTTCCACACACATCTTTGCCACATCGGCACGGAAAGTATCTACCGAAACAACCGCTTCGGGACATTCACGCCGGATAACGGCAAGCCCATAACGCAAACGGCGCATTTCTTCTTCGGCAGGAACGTCTCCGGCATTCGGACGTGAAGAATATGCACCGATATCAATCATGCTCCCTCCTTCTTCTACGATTTGACGCACACGCTCTGCTATCTCTGTTTCACTCTGCTTGCGGCTTCCGGCAAAGAAAGAATCGGGTGTTACGTTCAGAATACCCATTACTTGCGGATGCGACAAGTCCATCAGTTGTCCGTTTACATTTATTTGGGTCTTGATGTTTCTGTTCATTTCGGCTTGGTATAAAGACAGTGCAAATGTACACAATAATCCGGATTTGATAGCGATGGCTTCAGATTTTTTCTATGCTTTTTTAGAAAGGTCTTAATTATATAATGTACGCGCGTACATTATATAATATAAATCGGGTAGGAGGTAAATGCTAATCATAGAAAGGCATTTGCCTCCTACTTTCACATTTACCGACCTCCCACACCACCGTACAAGCGGTTCCGCATACGGCGGTTTCGCGCTTTCTC
>NZ_NFKD01000005.1:0-155437 GCF_002160215.1 Bacteroides sp. An19
TGGTTCTTTTCGCTCCTGTTCTTCGTCAGATAGCCCGCTATCTTCCTCATCACAGAAGCGAAAATGCCTCAAAAACTCATCCCAAATCATCGCACGATAAATTCAAAACAGCTTCTAAAATGTTATCAGCTAAACCGTCGGATTACTTCGATAAATTCTTTCCCATAACGTTCTTTCTTGTATTCGCCAATGCCGCTTATTTCTCCAAAGGCATCGATGGTAGTAGGTCTGGAAGAGGCTAGCAAATGAAGTACCTTATCCGACAGGACAATGTAGGCAGGGATAGCCTGTTGGTCGGCAAGTTTTTTGCGAAGTGCCCGCAAGGCTTCGAACAGCTGGAGGTTTTCATCTTCAAACATTGTAGGTTCCGGTTGTACGGGAGTAATGTGTGACGCCGTTTTCTTCCTTTTACGCTTCTCGTGAGAGAGGAATTCTTCTCGTTTGATAACTACTAATTGTGCACGTTCGTGCCCGAACAATACTTTTTTTCCTGTCTCTGTTATTTTGAGATGATTTTTTTCATTGTAGGCCACTTCAAAATATCCCAGGTTCAACATTTGTAACAGATAGTCTTGCCAGTCGCGTGCCGGTACATCTCGTCCGGCTCCATAGGTTTTCAGCTTGTCGTATCCGCGTTCGATGATATCTGCTGTTGCAGCCCCTTTCAGTATGTCTATTAAGGTACTTGTACCCACCTGTTGGTCAGTACGGGCTATGGCGCTTAGTGCCTTTTGCACCAAGATGGTTCCGTCGAAACGCTGAGGAGGATTGCGGCATACATCACAATTTCCACAATCGTGGTCCATGCTTTCGCCGAAATAGTTCAGCAGAATACGCCGGCGGCAAATGTCCGCTTCGGCATACTGTTGCATACGTTTCAATTTTTCCATGTTCAACTCTTGTTGTCCGCTTTCTGAGGCAAAACGTGAAAGTAGCACAATGTCTGCTAAAGAATAAAACAGTAAAGTGTCACTGGGCAGTCCGTCACGTCCGGCACGTCCTATTTCCTGATAAAAACTTTCGATACTTTTCGGAAGATTGTAATGGATGACCCAGCGTACGTTTGATTTGTCAATGCCCATTCCGAATGCAATGGTAGCGCATACCACCTGTATACGGTCGTTGATGAAATCCTCTTGAGCCGCATCGCGTGTAGCTGCACTCAATCCGGCATGGTAGACAGTAGTGGATATGCCGTATCCTTCCAAGATTTCTGCTACTTTTTCAGTTGTGTTCCGGCTCATGCAATAGATGATGCCGCTTTCTCCGGCATGGCGGCTGATGAAGTCTACGATGGTACGTATCTTCTCTTTCTGCTGATAGCCCCGTTTTACGTCAAGACTTAGGTTCGGACGGTCGAAAGATGATATGAATATCTGCGGGTCACGCATTGCCAGTTGCTTCACGATGTCTTGCCGTGTTATTTTGTCGGCAGTAGCAGTCAGTGCTACCACAGGTATTTGCGGAAATTGTTCACGCAATGTTTTCAGTTGGGTATATTCAGGACGGAAATCATGTCCCCACTGTGAAATGCAGTGAGCTTCATCAATGGCGAAAAGTGAGATACGGATGTCTTTCAGCAGGTAGTTGATTTCCGTCAACAGCCGTTCGGGAGAGATGTAGAGCAGCTTTACCCTGCCTTGCCGGCACTCGAAACGGATATTGGCATTGCTGGTTTCATCGTTGGTGCTGTTCAAGGCACGTGCAATGATACCGTTGTTCTGTAAGGCTTCTACTTGGTCTTTCATCAAGGAGATTAGCGGAGAGACTACGATGGCGGTTCCTTCCATCAGCAATGCCGGTATCTGGTAGCAGAGTGATTTACCGCCGCCGGTAGGCATCAGTACCAAGGTATCTTTTTTTTGCAGGATGCAGTTGATGATATCTTCTTGCAATGGTCGGAAACTGGTATATCCGAAATAAGATTTGAGTGTCTTAAGCATTTCTGTATTCATATCAGGGTACAAAGTTAAGCGAATTTGAAGTCGGAATGCACGGAATTGCTGATTATTTTTTCACTTTCATGTTTACAAGCCGTTTTTCCGGTGTGTCGGATAGGAACATCATGAATAGCAAAAAATCATTTGTCATTGGTAACGAAGTAAAGTATCCCGGAAACGTTCACGTGGATGTACACGAGATTTTTCACAACCTTTCCTTAGATGGCAAGACCTCAGAGTTTTTTTGCAAGTCAATTTGGTACTACTAGAAAGGTCAATAGTCCTGCTTCTGAAACCGAACCCCGAAGTATTAGCTTCTAACTTCCAGCCACCCGGCGGGCGATAACTTCTTCTGACTCCCTTTTTACTCCCGATTGGCATAAATAAATAAAAAAAATGGCATAATTCAAAAATAAGCAGCTAAATATGTTGTAGAATAGAAAAAAACTTACGTAATTTGTATAATTGCAACTATTCAATAAAATTACACTTATTATTTTAAAAGACAGATGAGGGAAAATAATCAACTAGAAGAAGTAGAACGTAAAGAAGAAGTCTCCGTGAGGAAGCCTTACAATGTGCGTGAACGCAAGATTAAGGAAGCTGCCTATCGCGATATGATCCGGGCAGAACTTGCGGATGAATTGTATGATAAGGTTCTGAATATTTTGGTCGTACAGAAAAAGTACAAAGACCCCAATTATTCGGCAAAAGACTTGGCAAAGGAATTAAAGACCAACACCCGTTATTTATCGGCAGTAATTAATTCCCGTTTTGGTATGAATTATTCGTGTCTGGTGAACGAATACCGGATTAAAGAAGCATTGCATTTGCTGGTAGACAAGCGCTATGCAGATAAAAATGTAGAAGAAATCAGCGCAATGGTAGGCTTTTCGAACCGGCAGTCGTTTTATGCAGCTTTTTATAAGAATACAGGAGAGACACCGAATGGCTACCGAAAACGGAAACGGGGAGTTTAAGAAACTAAAAATGTATTCATGGAAGAAACATTCTCTTATACGGTAGAGCAATTTGCGGATTTACAAATCTTGCGTTACCGGGTACCTGGGTTCGAACAGTTGTCTTTGAGACAGAAAATGCTGGTGTATTATCTTTCAGAGGCAGCATTGGAGGGACGTGACATCTTGTTCGACCAAAACGGGAAATACAATTTGCAAATCCGTCGTTTGCTCGAAACACTCTACGTACATTTCAACGGAAACCGTGATACGGAAGAATTCCGTTTGTTCGAAATTTACCTGAAACGCGTATGGTTCTCGAATGGAATTCATCATCATTATGCATGCGACAAGTTTGTACCGGGATTTTCACCCGGTTATCTTTCCATGCTTATTGATGCTGTAAGTCCGTCGGTATTGCCACTTGCAGGAGAGGAAGATGTACAGGCTATGTGCAATAAACTCTTTCCGGTAATTTTTTCTCCGGATGTGATGCCTAAACGGGTTAATCAGACAGATGGAGAAGATTTGGTTCAGACCTCTGCCGCGAACTATTATGAAGGAGTAACGCAAAGTGAGGCGGAAACTTTCTATGCAAGACAAAAAGCATTGGGAAGTACCGATGAACCGGTAATGTATGGAATGAATAGCAAGTTGGTGAAAGAACAAGGTCAGATTACCGAACAGGTCTGGAAGGTGGGCGGGATGTATTCCGAAGCTATAGAGCGTATCATCGACTGGCTGGAAAAAGCCGAGACCGTGGCAGAAAATGAAAAACAAATCCAGGTCATCCGTCTGCTGATAGAGTTTTACCGTACGGGCAGTCTGCATACATTCGATGAATATTCCATTGCATGGCTGAAGGACACTAGTTCGCGGGTGGATTTCGTCAACGGATTCATCGAGAGTTATGGCGACCCGTTAGGGATGAAGGCAAGCTGGGAGTCGATTGTCGACTTCAAGGATTTGGAGGCTACACGGCGCACCGAACTGATTAGTGGCGAAGCACAATGGTTTGAAGATCATTCGCCTGTTGATGTGCGTTTTAAAAAGAAATCCGTAAAAGGTGTTTCGGCAAAAGTCGTTACTGCTGCTATTTTGGGAGGTGATTTGTATCCGTCAACAGCTATTGGCATTAACCTGCCTAACTCGAACTGGATACGGAGCGTGCATGGCTCAAAGTCTGTCACTATCGGCAACCTGACCGAAGCATACAACCGTGCCGCCAGAGGAAACGGTTTCCGTGAGGAATTTGTATATGACGATACCGAATTGGCTCTGCTTGACAAGTATGCCGACATTACAGACGACTTGCACACCGACCTGCACGAATGCTTGGGGCATGGTTCGGGCAAGCTGCTTCCGGGCGTAGATGCCGATGCCTTGAAAGCATATGGCTCAACGGTTGAAGAGGCGCGTGCTGACTTGTTCGGCCTGTATTATCTTGCCGACAGCAAACTGCTGGAACTGGGACTGCTACCCGATGCCGAAGCCTATAAGGCTGCGTATTATTCGTATATGATGAACGGTCTGATGACTCAGCTGGTACGGATAGAACCTGGTCATACGGTAGAAGAAGCACACATGCGGAATCGTCAGCTGATAGCCCGTTGGGTACTTGAACAAGGAAAGACAGACAAGGTGGTCGAAATGGTGGTGCGCGAAGGAAAGACCTATGTACGCATTAACGACTATCTCCATCTGCGTACACTCTTCGGACGCTTGCTTGCCGAAGTGCAGCGCATTAAAAGCGAAGGCGACTACGAGGCGGCACGTCTGTTGGTGGAAACGTATGGAGTACAGGTAGACCCGATTCTCCATGCCGAGGTGTTACGCCGTTACAAACGTCTGCACTTGGCTCCTTACAAAGGTTTTGTCAATCCCGTTTATACCTTACAGACCGATGCCGAAGGCAAGGTGACCGATGTACTGGTATCTTATACCGAGGGATATGCAGAACAGATGTTACGTTATGCCCGGGAGTATGCGAATGTGAAATAATAGAAATTCCATTACGAAGCGCATGGTATATCATTCAAGGTGGGTATCAAAAGATAAAACGGCTTTTATTTTGTTGTCCTGAGGGAGGCTGTATCAAAAGAAAAAACGACTGTCAAAAAGTAATGTCATAATCGAATGGGTTTTCCGCAGGAAATAGGCTCTCAGGATGACAAAATGAAAGTTGATTCCGATTTTGATACACCCTCTACTACCAATGACGAATTTACAATTTGTCATAATCAAATGGATTTTCCGCAGGAAATAGGCACTCAGCATGACAAATGATTTTTCGCAAATCATTTTTGTGCTACTATAACTTTTTTGTGGCTAAATGCCGATATTCAAAAAAAGAAATATGGACTTACACGAAACACTTAAAGAAATCAAATCAAAATTCCGTTTGTTTATGAACGGTCCCATATCGCAAAGCATGCGAGAGAAAGGGATGAATTACAAAGTTAACTTCGGGATTGAGTACCCACGTATTAAGGAGATAGCGGCAGAATATACTCCCGACCACGATTTGGCACAAGCCTTGTGGAAGGAAGACATTCGGGAGTGCAAGATTATGGCAGGGTTGCTTCAGCCGACGGAAACTTTTTATCCTGAAATTGCCGATATCTGGATAGAAGACATGCGTTATCCCGAGTTGGCAGAGTACACAGTGATGAACCTTTTCCAGCGTTTGCCTTATGCTGCGGAAGTCGTGTTCCACTGGATGGCAGATGAGCGCGAATACTTCCTTTTGTGTGGTTTCTTGCTGATGGCACGCCTGCTGTCGCGGGGACTTGTATTGAACGAACGTGCCGAAGCAGAGTTCATCGACCAGGCTTTTACCTCTGTTGAAAGCGAATATCTTGTAGTACAGCGGGCAGCCGCGCTTGCCTTGCGCAAATATGCAGAGCAGTCTGATGCGAATGCGAAATTTATCCATAAACAACTCTCAACTTGTCTGAAATCGAAAAAGCCGGAAGTGAGAGCATTAATCGAAAGCTATATTGGATAAGAGCCTGTTTTATGCAACCTGCAAAAACAGGTATCGAAGGCGATGATAAATAAATATGGATATCCGCATTTTGCCCCCTACAT
The DNA here is from genome assembly GCF_002160215.1 of Bacteroides sp. An19. Classification (NCBI taxonomy): domain Bacteria; kingdom Pseudomonadati; phylum Bacteroidota; class Bacteroidia; order Bacteroidales; family Bacteroidaceae; genus Bacteroides; species Bacteroides sp. An19. The sequence continues at coordinate 5,990 of NZ_NFKD01000005.1, forward strand.
GGGATGCTTTTTAAATAAATGCATGTCTGCCAACAGCCAATATATACCCCTGAAAAATGAATATATACTGCATCCGCGGTTGAATATATCTCCATCCGCGGTTGAATATATCTTCATCAGCAGTTGAATATATCTTCATCAGCGAATGCAGTACTACTGCGTTTTCAACTCATCGGGATGGGCTGATAGCGGATATTCAATTAAAGTATTATTACATCTCAGTTTTTGCATCTGTTTCCGGTTCGTTTTTCTGGTTTTATTCGTCTGATAGCCCGTTATCCTCCTCATTACACAAGCGGAAATGCCTCAAAAACTCATCCCCAATCAATACACGATAATTTCAAAACAATTTCTTAAACAAATTCCCGGTTTTTTTATTCGGAATAGAAAGATTTTCGTTCGGATAAAAGAATGATAATTATAGGTATTTGTGTATCTTTGTTGAATCATTTAGAATTGTTGGGTTTAGTATTATGAATAAAAGAGTGTTGTTTGTCTTATTGCTGTGTCTGGGGGCATTCTCTGGACTTGTAGCGCAAAATCCGATTATTTCCGGACAGTTTACGGCTGATCCTACAGCCCGGGTATTCGAAGGGAAAGTGTATCTTTATCCTTCGCACGATATTCCTAGTCCTGTAGAACGTTTGCAGGAATGGTTTTGTATGGAAGATTATCATGTGTTTTCATCAGAGGATCTGATGAAGTGGACAGACCATGGGGTTGTACTTTCCCAGTCAGATGTGCCATGGGGTGATGCCGGCTCTTATTCGATGTGGGCTCCCGATTGTGTGTATAAGAACGGAACGTATTATTTCTTTTTCCCTGCCAGTCCAAAGGGTGAGAAAGGCTTCCGTATCGGTGTAGCTACGTCCGATACTCCGTTTGGGCCATTCAAGCCTTTGGCCGAGCCGATAGCTGGGGTACAGGGGATTGACCCTTGTGTGTTATTGGATAAAGACGGACAGGCTTATCTGTATTGGTCGGGAAGAGGATTGAATGTAGCTCGTCTGAAGGATAACCTGACAGAACTGGATTCGGCTCCAGTACTTGTGGCCGATGTGAAAGATGGGTTTAAAGAAGGGCCTTTTGCTTTCGAACGCAATGGTAAGTATTATCTGACTTATCCATGGGTAAAAGATAAAACGGAGTGTCTGGCTTATGCAATGAGTGATTCTCCGATGGGACCGTTTGAATATAAGGGCATCATCATGGACCAGTCGCCTACAGGATGCTGGACCAATCATCATTCGTTGTTGGAGTATAAGGGACAATGGTATTTGTTTTATCACCATAATGATTATAGCCCGGATTTCGACAAGAATCGTTCGGTATGTATTGACTCGTTGTTTTTTAATGCTGACGGGACTATCCGGCAAGTGGTTCCTACCTTGCGTGGAGTCGGGATTGCGGATGCCCGTAGCCTGATTCAGATAGACCGTTATAGCACAAAAAGTGAAGAAGGAGTTTTTATTGATTATGTGAATCAGGATGATAAATTCGAAGGGTGGAAGACATTTTTCAGTCATGAAGGTGCATGGGTTACTTTTCATCGGGTGGATTTTGGCGATGGAAAGTTGCAAAAGGTGAGCGCCCGGGTAAGTTCGGAGATGGGTGGAACGTTACAGGTCTGTGCCGATGGACATGTGATAGCTGATATAGAAGTGCCTGTTACTGTAGGACGTTGGCAGACGTTGACGGTGCCGTTGACCGGGTTGCAAGAAGGGGTTCATAATTTGTGTGTTTCTTTGTTGTCGGGAAGAAATGTGCAAGTTGATTGGATACGTTTCGAATGATATATAAAAGGAATAGGATGAAGCCGCTTGTCTTGTTGCTGGTTGTGCTTGGTTTGTTGGGTGAAGCCTTTGGGGGTATTTTATGTGCCCAAAGTAATTCTGCATCTTTTAATTACCGTTATGTAACGATGCACGAAGGTTTATGCGACAATACCATCCGTGCCATTCACCAAGACCGTTTCCACTTTGTATGGTTAGGAACTTCAAACGGATTGGACCGTTATGACGGTTATGAATTCAAACATTATTCTGTATCTTCCGGTTGGGAAGAAAGGGTTATTGAAAGCAACTATATTAATGACATTACCGAAGATAATAGTGGGCATTTGTGGGTAGCGACCGAGGCAGGAGTAATGTTCATTGATTTGGAAAGTGAGCAGGTTGAATCGTTTCGGGATTATGCAGGTGAACATCAGGAGATACTTCATTCGCCGGTCCAGACGATTTTAATTGATGAGTTCGAGAATTTGTGGATTGGGAAAAGTGACGGGTTGGTGTATGTCAGGCTGGATAAGTTTCGGCATATCCAGGATGTGCAGATTCTGAAATCGGATGTAGATATCCGTGTATTGGTCCAGCACGGTAACGAGGTATGGGCTGGCGGATACGGGTGTCTCTTCCGTTTTGCTTCTTCCGGAACCCAGTATTATGCATTGACGTCTTTGTGGACTGGACTTGATGTCTCGAAGCTGATTTTCACCAGTGCTTATGCTTATGGAGATTATTTGTGGCTGGGCACTCAGAGTGGATTGTATTGTTGTGACACACAGAATATGAAGTTTGTTTCTTATCGCCATGCATCTGATGACCCGGAAAGCTTGTCTTCTGATTTTGTAACAGATATCACCCGGAATACTTCGGGCGATATGGTGATAGGTACACGCAATGGTTTGAATGTGCTCAGGCAGGGTGGGCATTTTGCCAGGTATGGTAAGGGAGATGCTCCTCAGTCGTTGAATGATAATTTGATTAATCGGGTCTGGGTAGATGACGATAATGTATTTTGGGTAGGTACAGAATTTGGTGGGGTCAATATTTTGTCACCGGTACGGATTTCATTCACTTATTTTTTGCGTGGGTATGAAAAAGGCAGTCCGAATGTTATCAGTACGGTGATAGAAGACGATGAAGGAAATATTCTGGCTGGCCTGGTCGATGGAGGCTTGGCTATCCGTAGAAGAGGAAGCCGGTCTTTTCGTTTTTACAGGCATGTTCCTGGAGATTCCCGTTCTTTGTCGCATGATAATATATCACGCATTGTGCAGGATTTTGAAGGGAATTATTGGATAGCAACCATAGGTGGCGGAATTGACCGGTTGCCAAAAGAATGTCTGGATGCTCCTGTGTTCGAACATTATGATGTATCTACCACTCAGTTGCCGTCGAATGATGTTTACGATATCGCATTGGATAGTCTACGCAATTCGCTATGGATTTGCTGCAATAATTACATTTATCTGTTAGACTTTTCTTCGGGAGCTATCAGTCAGTTGCATTATTATACCCATACGGGAGAGGAAATGTATAATATGCATACCATACTCGTAGATTCGCATTCCCGCTTGTGGATAGGTGGCAATGGAGTGGGGGTTATTGATTTGGCAAATCCGCAGGATACTTATGAATGTTTTTATTACCGGTATAAGCTGGATGCTTCAGAGCATGCAGTCAGTGAGAGGATAACATGTATATTCGAGGCACAGAACGGTGATATTTATTTGGGTAGTCAGGGTAATGGTATTTATTTATTGGAGGATGCAAGGCTTTTGTCGGCGTGTAAGTTTAAAAATTACGATGTGAGATGTGGATTGTCGGATACAAGCATTTCAAGTATATTCGCAGATGATAGTGGAAACTTGTGGATTTGCACATTGAAAGGCGTTTATTTTTTTGATATTCTTACTCGGAGGGCTTTTAAGTTTGATCAGGAAGACGGATTGTTGGTGCCTCAGTTTTATCGGCGTTCAGGATGCAAGACCTCGGATGACCGTTTGCTGTTAGGTACTACCGATGGGTTGGTGGTCTTTTGTCCGGTTATGAACTTTCCAGCGCCAGAGCAGCGTAAGGTGGTGCTGACCAATGTTTCTTTTGGAGGACGGTCTTTGGTGCCTTATCTGGATGAGACCAATCTTTTATCGAGTATTGTCAATGCCCAAGAATTGCATCTGTATCCGCCCCAGAATTCGTTTGAAGTGACTTTCAGTTGTCTGGAGTATTTGGAACCGGAAAAGGTTTTTTATACTTACCGTATTCTTGAATTGGATAAAACCCCCAATATCGGATTGATGAACCGGATTGCAAGGTATACCAATCTGTCTCCTGGAACCTATACGTTGGAGATGCGCTGTACGAATCATGATAATACGTGGTCATCGCAACTGACCCGGCTAAAGATAATAGTTCATCCTCCTTTTTACCGTACCGGATGGTTTTATACGTTGCTGGCATTGGTCGCTATATTGGCATTGGGATATACCGTTTATGCATATAATTCCCGGCAAAAATATGTTCAGCGTCTATTGAAAAGGAAAATAGATGAACGTACACAAGAGTTGCATCAGACCATAACCGAGTTGACGACTTCGAGAGAAACCATTATCCGGCAACGGGATGAAATAGTGTCGATGTCCAAACAAATGGATGAGATAAATCGGGAGAAGTTGTCATACTTTACTAATATGGCACATGAGTTCAAGACACCTTTGACATTGATTCAGGGACCAGCCCAGCAACTAGAAGGTCAGCTTGTCGGAAAAGAGCAAAAGGAAAGTTTGCAAATTATCTTACGTAATGCCCGTTATTTGTTGTCATTGGTCGAACAACTGATAGATTTGCGTAAGATTGATACAAAGAAATTGACCTTGAATTATGAATGTTTTGACTTCAGGCGTTTTTTGAATGCTGTTGTAACCGATTTTTCCGGATTGATGAAAGAGCATCATCTGATTTTTTCTTGTAAGGTTCGTCTGAAGGCAGATTTTATTTCTTCCGATAAAGAGCATTTGCACAAGGTGCTGTTCAATTTGTTGTCTAATGCAGTCAAGCATACTCCCGAAAGAGGAATGATTACGTTGTATGCTTGCCAGTTTAGGAATAAGGAGGGAAAGATGTTGCTGTATTTATCAGTTTTAAATACGGGGAGTAACATCCCGCCTGAAGAGACCGAGCGCATATTTCATCGTTTTTATAGTATTAAAGGGCAAGAACGTTATTCGGTATATGGGCAGCGGAATACAGGAATCGGACTTCACATTGTAAAAGAAATTGTAAATTTGTTGGGTGGAGTCATTAAAGTTAAAAGTTCGGATAGGCGAGGGGTGGCTTTCCGGCTTTATTTCCCGGTTACATTGGCAGATGCCGAAAAAGAACCGGATGCTGTAATGCATCAGCAGCCTGTATTATTGGGTAATGATGCTGAAACTTATGTACCGGTAGATGGAAGTAAGCCGCTTTTATTGTTGGTTGAGGATAATCCGGATATGCGGTGTTATTTAAAAGTGATACTTGAAAAGTTTTATAATGTGGCAGAGGCCAGTGACGGCAATCAGGGGTATGATTTAGCATGCAAACTGGTACCCGATTTGATTCTTTCCGATTTGATGATGCCGATATGTGACGGTATTGCCTTTTGTCGGAAAATACGTGCAGACCGTTCATTGAAACATATTCCTTTTGTTTTGCTTTCGGCCAATTCGGACGCTGAAGCACAGACCGAAAGTTTTGGTAGTGGCGTTGATGGGTATCTGACCAAACCTTTTGATGAGGCTGTTTTGTCGGCCTGTCTTCAGTCTGTAATAAAAAACCGTGAGATACAGCGACGTAGGTCGGATGTTGAGCAGGAATTTATGCCGGAGTTGAAAGACCTTGCCCAGCCAGACAAGGTTTTTATGAATGAAGTTTTGGCAGTATTGGAGCGTAATTATGCTGACTCTGATTTTGGCGTAAAGGAGTGGATGGAGATGTTGCATGTCAGTTATGCAGTCATCTATAAGAAAATGGTTTCGTTGACAGGGCTTTCGCCTGTACGTTTCCTGCAGGTTTACCGTTTGCAGAAAGCGAAGTTGTTGTTGGAAAATAGTAGTAATGTTATTGTGTCTGAGGTAGCTTATAAGGTTGGTTTTAACGATCCGAAATATTTTACCAGGGTTTTTGTCCGTCAATATGGACAGACCCCCACCGCTTTCGTCAAGACTTGACGAAAGCGGCAGATGTCTGCTTATTGTATATCGGGCATTATCGTGTCGGAATGTTTTATAGCCGCCGGAGGAAGAAGAATTCGTTTTCCGAATGTGGCTTTTTGAGGCATAGGCAAACTTGGATACAAAGGAAGTTGGCTGTGGCTTCTTGTTGAGAGGTTTTCGTATTTACGTCCGGCACGGAGTAATGCTGCTTGCAGCAAAGGTTCGTTTACATTGCCTAGTTGGTAAGGAAGCATCGGATTGTCTTCTACCGTTACATCGGGTTGTAGTCCGTCGGGCATACAGGGAGTTTCTCCATTGGCATTCTGGTAGATGCTGACCATAACATATACGCCCCAATTTTTGATTTCTTCCGGACAGCGTTGGTATGTATCTTCACCACTTAGCATCAATCCGGTACAATACTTGCCATGTGAAGCCGTACCTATCAGTTCTATGTCCATATAAGGCATTAGTCCGCTTAGCAGAGCTTCGGATGCTGAGGCTGTACCGGAAGAAATGATTCCGTATATTTTCTTTAACCCGATGTTGGCGTCTTTGGTACTAATGTGCAGGTTAATATCATCATAGTTATATTCTGTGGTGAAGCGTGTTTCCAGGCTGATGCCTTCTTGGCGGTATATTTCTGTCAGATAATCATTGTAAGTTTCTTTTTCGAATATTTTTTTCGCTTCTACATCAGCTTGTGGGGCAAACATTGATGCCAGGACGTTTTCGGTTATGACATATCCTCCGCCGTTATATCTCAGGTCAAGTATCAGTTCGGAAATGTTTTCGCTTTTGAATTTCTTGCCGATTTCTACCAGTTCAGGAATAGCAATCAGGTCGAAACTGGCATAGGCCAGGTAGCCCACTTTTTTGCCGTTGAATTCGTAGACCGTATCGCATAATATCGGATTTTCATACAGGGTTGTGGCTGTCAGTTCTACTTCTTTGCCCGAAGCGGTAATCGAATTGCTTTCCCAATCTATTTCTGCAAGTGCAACGGTCAGCGAGGAAGCGTAATAAAGTTCTTGATAATTGTCTGTTGTAATGTTTTGTCCGTTTATCCATAAAAGGATGTCTCCCCGTTTCAGTCCGGCTTTTTCTGCAGGGCTTCCTGCTGATACATAATTGATTACACCGATACATTGGTTGTCGTCAGACACCAGGTAAACGGTCAGGTTCCATCCGAATGTTGTGGACACACCGCCTACGCTGCTGGTAAACGAATCCATATCATCGGTCATCATGGTCCATTTGTCGATATACTTGTCACCTTCGTGGTATCTGATTTTATCTACAGTTTCAATAGGGTCTTCATTGGTTTCGATATTCCATGCTTCCAGGTCATCGTTGATATTTTTATTCCAATAATAATATGTACTCAAGATGTCTTTGCCTAATTTGTTGGCATAATAGATTTCATTGCTTATTGTTGTCGTTTCTGGTGTCTGGTCGGGCGTATCATCAGAGCAGGCTGTCCATATACAGCTTCCTGCCAGCAGAAAAAGGATTTTTAAAAGTGCTTTTTTCATACAGTCTTTTGTGTGTTTAATGTTGTCCTAATATTGAACTAATTGTGCAAAAGTAACAAAAAAAGCAGAACGAGCAACATTTTGTAGGAAATAAAGTGAATGGTGAATAAAAAATCCACAAAGACATTGGTGTATGTCTTTGTGGATTTATAAGAGGTAAGGGATAAGTGTTTATTCTACTTCTCCCAATGAGTTACCGTATTCCATTTCGCCTTGCACCACGAAAAATACATCATCTGGGTCGAAAGGACCCATTCCGTCTTTCTTGGCTTCACCGACTATGTAGTTTACAATTTCATCCTGGTCGATGTTGATGTATCCTTCTTCATCGGGTTGAGCATCCAAACAGCCGCTGGTTGTATAGTAATCTACTATCAAGTCGAGCATATAATACAGTTCGTCATCCGAGAATTTGCCTTTTAAATCTTGCGGCAAATAATTCTTGATGAATGCGATGGTCTTTTCATCGTCTTCATCTTCCAACAAGAAATTGTCATCCATTCCCATAGTTCAGTTCTTTTTTTAGAATGAATATCCGCATTTTGTCAATCTGTCAGGTGCTATTTGGTATTAGCCTTGTATCTTTTGTAGGATAAATACAACTTTAGCCTTTGTTTCAGAATGGGGCAGATTGCGGATACTCATATTTAAGATTAATGATATTTACTTTTGAAGAAATTACTTCAACAAAGCTTCTACTTTTTCTTTCAGAGCGGCTTTTGTAGTAGCTCCTACTTGTTTGTCAACGACTTTACCATCTTTGATGAAAAGTACGGTTGGAATATTACGAACTCCAAACTGTCCGGGCAGGTCTGAATTTTCGTCCACATCACATTTACCGATGTTTACACTGTCTTTGTATTCTTCGGCCAGTTCTTCAATATACGGGGCAATCTGGCGGCAAGGTCCACACCATGTTGCCCAAAAGTCCAATACTACCGGTTTTCCTTCTGCTACGATTGCATCAAAATTGTCATCTTTAATTGTCAGTGCCATAATTCAAATGTTTATTGTTATCAAAATATCTACGCAAATATATACTAATTTATTTTATAGTCCAACAAAGGTTGGGTTTTTAAATAATTTACTAGGTTTTTATGTACTTCAATCTTCAATGTGCGTGAAAGCAAGTTGACAAACATTTGTCCGTCTTCATCGCGGATGAAGAAGTATAATTCGGTATTTCCCGGACTGTCTTTTACCATAGACCCCAATTCCATAATCATTTCGTCATTAATAGCAGACAGTGGAGCTGTTACGGTCAGTTTTTCTATCAGCCGGTCTTTTACGTCTGGTAGCAGTTCAATGGTGTTGACTTTTATTTCCCATTCGTCAGGTTTCCATTGCTTGGGCTGGCATTTACCTTTTAGATAAAGGAACATACCTTCTACAAAAAAGTTCTTTTTATCTACCCATTCGTTGCCGAAAAATGCAAATTCACCTGTTCCTGAGTAGTCTTCTATTTTGGCTATGCCATAGGGTTTTCCTGTACGGGTATATCCTTCGCGTACACCAGTAACGATACCTCCCATGGTCAGGTCATGATTTTGCAGTGGTGTCAGGTCTGCCAGTTGTATCATGTGCGTATTGCATACATCTTCCAGTATGACAGCATATTCGTCAAGCGGATGGGCGGAAAGGTAGATACCTACCAGTTCACGTTCTTTATTCAAGCGTTCCAAATCGCTCCATGTCGGTGCGGAAATGATTTCCGGAGTTGCTATTTCTATTTCTTCGGTACCACCAAACAGAGAATTGGCCGTAGCTGCTTTGTCCAGCTGGTACCGGTTACCATAACGTACCAGTACTTCGGTGAACGTTTCTTCTTTGGCGTTTTTCATAAAGAAATCTTCACGTTTGATACCTGTAAAGCTATCAAATCCGCCAGCCAATGCCAGGTTTTCAATGTTTTTGCGGTTGCAAGCCGACAGGTTGACACGTTGCACGAAATCGAAGATGTTTTTGAACGGTCCGTTTTTTTCCCGTTCTGACAAAATGCTTTGTACAGCTGATTCGCCTACTCCTTTGATGGCACCTAGTCCGAACCGGATGTCTCCGTGGTAGTTTACCGAGAATTTCAGGTTACTTTCATTTACATCCGGTCCCAGTACATTGATGCCTGTAGCCTTACATTCATCCATCAGTTTGGTAATTTCGGTGATATTTGAAATGTTCCGGCTCATGGTTGCTGCCATGTACTCAGACGGATAATTGGCTTTCAGATAAGCAGTCTGGTAGGCTACCCACGAGTAGCATGTAGCGTGCGATTTGTTGAATGCATACGAAGCGAATTTCTCCCAGTCAGCCCAAATCTTTTCAAGGGTTTTCGGGTCGTGTCCGTTTTTCTTTCCCCCTTCGATAAATTTGGGTTTCATGTGATCCAGCTTGTCACGCAATTTCTTTCCCATTGCTTTACGCAGGGCATCCGATTCGCCTCGTGTAAAATCAGCAAGCAGGCGTGAGAGCAGCATCACCTGCTCCTGGTATACTGTAATGCCATAAGTATCTTTCAGGTACTTTTCCATGATAGGAATGTCATATTCTATTGGCTTCCGTCCGTGTTTCCGGTCGATGAAGTCTGGAATATAGTCCATCGGTCCCGGACGATACAGGGCATTCATGGCAATCAAGTCTTCAAAAGTGGAAGGCTGAAGTTCACGGAGATATTTCTGCATACCGGCGGACTCGAACTGGAATGTACCGATGGTCCGTCCGTCGCTATATAATTTATAGGTAGCAGGGTCGTCAATCGGAATTTCGTCTATATTCAGTTGTATTCCCTTGCTGTGACGGATGTTTTCAAGGGCTTCTTTGATGATAGACAGGGTTTTCAGACCTAAGAAGTCCATCTTGATTAGTCCTGTTTCTTCGATAACAGACCCTTCGTATTGAGTCACCAGCATCTTCTCGCCGGTTTCTTTATCATCAGCTGTACTTACTGGCACCCAGTCGGTGATGTCATCGCGGCAGATGATTGTACCACATGCATGTACCCCTGTATTGCGTACATTGCCTTCCAGCATCTTTGCATATTTGATTGTGTCACGCAGGATTGGGTTCGGAGAAACCTCTGCCTCCTGCAGTTCGGGGACATAAGCAATGGCATTCGGGAGATTCAGTTTTTTGTCTGGAATCTTGTCGGGTATCAGTTTACATAGCCTGTCAGACTCGGAAAGAGGAAGCTTTTGCACTCGTGCAACATCTTTGATGGCAAGTTTGGTAGCCATGGTTCCATAAGTGATGATATGTGCTACTTTCTCTTGTCCGTATTTTTCTGTTACCCAGTTTAAAACGCGTCCTCGACCATCATCGTCAAAATCGACGTCAATATCAGGCAATGAGATTCGGTCAGGATTTAAGAAACGTTCAAACAGCAAGTCATATTTAATAGGGTCAATCTGTGTAATGCCCAGACAGTATGCTACAGCCGAACCTGCCGCTGAACCACGTCCGGGTCCAACGGAAACATCCAGCAGATTACGTGCGGCCGAAATGAAGTCTTGCACAATCAGAAAGTATCCGGGGAAACCCATGGTTTTCATGATGTGCAGTTCGAATTTGATACGTTCCTTTACTTCTTCACTCAGCTCGTCACCGTAGCGTCGGCGGGCACCTTCGTAAGCAAGTTTTGCCAGATAGTCTGCTTCCAGTTTGATACGGTATAATTTTTCGTAACCTCCCAGTCGGTCTATTTTTGCTTTGGCATCGGCTTCACTCATGACAATGTTCCCGTTTTCGTCTTGCGTGAATTCGTCGAACAGGTCTTTTTCAGTATATTTTTTACGATACTCTTCTTCTGTACCGAAATCTTCCGGAATGGCAAAAGTCGGCATAATCGGAGCATGGTCTATTGAATAAAATTCAACCTTATCGCATACTTCACAGGTGTTGGCCAGTGCTTCGGGCACATCGCTGAAGATGGCGTTCATCTCTTCGCGCGTCTTCATCCACTCTTGTTTGGTGTAAAGCATGCGTTTAGGGTCGTCCAGGTCTTTGCCTGTGCTCAGGCATATCAACCGGTCGTGTGCTTCAGCATTTTCTTCGTCAACAAAATGTACATCGTTGGTGCAGACCAGCTTGATATCGTATTTTTTTGCATACTCGATAAGTTTCTTGTTGACCGTTTCCTGCAATTTATAGACTTCGTGATTGGCGCGTGGCACAGTAGCTTTATGGCGTTGCAACTCCAGATAATAATCATCGCCAAACAGATTCTTGTACCATTGTATAGCTTCTTCTGCTTCGGCAAACTGTCCTGCAGTGATGCGTCGTGGTACTTCTCCTCCCAGACAGGCAGAACAAACAATCAGTCCTTCATGATATTTTTCAAGTTCTGCCCGGTCGGTGCGGGGGCGCATATAGAATCCTTCTGTCCAGGCTTTCGATACCAGTTTGATAAGGTTGTGATAACCTTGCAGGTTTTTGGCAAGTACAATCAGGTGATAACCACTTTGGTCGGGTTTACCGTTTTTATCGCTCAGCCGGTTGCGTGCGACATACATTTCGCATCCGATAATTGGTTTGAACAATCTTTTTTGGGCAGCTTCCAGTTGTTCGCGGCAGGTTGCCAAATCGGCTTCTACGTTTTCCGATTCTGTCTTTCCGCTTTCCAGTCCGGCTATTTTCTTCTTCAAGTCTTTTATTTCTCCGTTTGTGGCTCCGTTTTTCTTATTTACATAATTGAAAAACTCTTTGATACCGAACATATCACCATGGTCAGTAATGGCAATACCTTTCATACCATTTCCGATGGCTTTGTCTACCAGGCGGGTAATGGATGCTTGCCCGTCCAGAATAGAATATTGAGTGTGAACATGTAAATGAACAAAATCCTGCATAATTCAGTTTATATGGTAAAATCAGCCCAAAGATACCGAGTTTATGCGAAGAATCAAAAGACAAAGTTGTAAAGAAGGCAGAATTTTATGAAAAAAAGAAAGAAAGTCACAATTCTGAACGTTGTTTATTTGCAGGGTAGATAAATTAACTTTATTTTTGCACGATAAATAAAAGTGTGACCCATTGTTTCAAGTATGAATAAGATAAGAAAAAAGATAAAGAAGATTAGGCTGCATCAGGAAGGAACCCATATCTTGGTGAGCGCTGCCATCATACTCCTTATTATAAATATAGCTCTTTATTGGGGGCTGGAGTGTAAATGGCCTTTTTATATCGTGGCTTTAGCCAGTCTTTTTTTGTATTCGATGATGGTCAACTTTTTCCGTTGTCCGATACGTCTTTTTAATAAGGATACGGAGAAAATTGTCGTTGCACCTGCCGATGGAAAGGTGGTGGTGGTAGAAGAGGTGGACGAGCACGAATATTTTCACGACCGCCGGCTGATGGTTTCTATTTTTATGAGTATCACTAATGTACATGCCAACTGGTATCCTGTAGATGGAACCGTGAAGCATGTTTCCCATCAGAAAGGACGGTTTATGAAAGCATGGCTCCCGAAGGCAAGTACCGAAAACGAACGCTCGACCATTGTGATTGAAACACCTGAAGGACATACGGTCATGGCACGCCAGATAGCAGGAGCTGTGGCGCGACGTATCGTTACGTATGCTGAAGTGGGAGAAGAATGTTATATAGACGAGCATATGGGATTCATCAAGTTTGGTTCCCGGGTGGATGTCTATCTGCCTTTAGGTACAGAAATTTGTGTGCGGATGGGGCAGAAAACGGTCGGTAATCAGACGGTTATCGCCAAACTGAAATAAAGAATTAAAGGAAGGAGGAACAGAAATGGCCAATGCAATGATTCGGAACATTCCGAATACACTGACTTGTTGCAACTTGTTTTCGGGTTGCATTGCCTCATGCATGGCTTTTCAGGGCAATTATGTATGGGCGTTTGTTTTCATTATCATCGGTGCGGCTTTTGACTTTTTCGATGGTATGGTGGCACGTTTACTGCATGTTTCGTCTCCTATCGGTAAAGAATTGGATTCGCTGGCCGATGATATTACTTTCGGTCTGGCGCCTGCAGCTATTGCTTTTGCCTTGTTTCAGGAGGTGCATTATCCCGATTTTATCCAGAGCCTGCGTCCGGTATTGCCTTATACGGCATTTCTGGTTGCTGTATTCTCGGGGCTACGTTTGGCCAAATTCAATATTGATACACGGCAGGCCAGTTCGTTTATCGGTATGCCTACTCCTGCCAATGCTTTGTTCTGGGGTTCGCTGGTGACAGGCGAGCATGCCTTTCTTACTTCGCCTCATTTTAATGCCGTGTATTTGTTTGTACTGGTTGTGGTAATGTCACTTCTGCTGGTAGCTGAATTGCCGATGTTTTCACTTAAGTTTAAAGATTTGTCATGGCAGCATAATAAGGTGAGTTATATCTTTTTGATTGGCTGCATACCTTTATTCTTGATTTTCCAGTGGAGTGGTTTTGCAGCTGTTATCATCTGGTATGTTATCTTGTCTTTGCTTTTCCGTAAAAAATCATAAAGAGACAATCGGTGGCACGGTTGTTGTACGATAAAAACAAACCAAAAGCCAATAGCTTATGTTTCATATTTTAGGATTTTTGTTTTTCTTCGTTCTGGTAATCTTGATTATCGGGCTGGTATTATTGTCTAAAATTGTCCGCACGATATTCGGATTTGGACGTAAGATGACACGGAGCGGTACTGCCGAAGACACTTATCGGCAACGTACGACCTATACAGAAGATACACGTCGTGATGACGAATCGCAATATTCGGATAAGGATTCCCGGCGCCGTAAGAAGGTTTTTGATAGCGATGAGGGGGAATACATTGATTTTGAGGAAATCAAAGATAAATGAAGAATGAAGAATACCTGCGGAGGAGAATTCTTCATTCTTCATTTTTCATTTTATTCTTCTTCTACCAGATCCTGGATAGGCATTTGCCGTTTGATGGCTTCGCGGAACGAGATGATGGTTTCCGAGCGCGAAAGCCCTAAAGGCTGTAGCTTGTCATGGATGATGTTAAGGAGATGGTGGTTGTTTTTTGCATAAATCTTAATAAACAAATCATATTGTCCGGTTGTAAAGTGGCATTCCACAACTTCGGGAATGAGTTTCAACGCTTCCGTTACTGAATCAAATTGTTCAGGGTCTTTCAGATACAGACCGATATAGGCACATGTTTCGTAACCTATTTTTTCTGGATCTATAATAAACTCGGAACCTTTCAGGATACCTAGATTGGTCAGCTTTTGAATGCGCTGATGAATGGCTGCACCCGATACATTGCAAGCTCGGGCGACCTCTAAGAACGGAATACGTGCATTATCTGCTATTAATCGCAGAATCTGTTCGTCTAATTTGTCTAATTGATGATGTCCCATTTATTTTATTTTAGTTTGATACAAATATAATGATTTTTCTTTCAAATGCCTATATGTGACTAACTTTTCTCAAGTTTTTAGCATGAATTTGCCAGATAGTCTTATCTTTGCGTACTAAAAACAGATGCGTCATGAGAAAAAGAATTATGTTTACACTCTTGGCTTTGCTCTTTTGGTGGAATGGAGCAGAGGCCCAAAGTTTCGATGACTATTTCATCGACAAAACACTTCGTGTTGATTATTTGTTCAATGGAGATGCCAGCAAGCAGGTCATCAGCCTTGATGAATTGGTTTCACTTCCCGGATGGGCGGGGAGGAGACATGCGCTCGATCGTCTTCCCTTGGAAGGGAATGGAGATATCACGATGGTTGACAAGGCGAGTGGCAAAGTGATTTACCGTACTTCCTTTTCCAGTTTGTTTCAGGAATGGCTGGGTGAGAAAGAGGCACAGCTGCTTACACGTGGTTTTGAGAATACCTTCTTGTTGCCATATCCTAAATATCCGGCTATTGTGACCGTCCGTCTGAAGGATGTCCGGCATCAGCCTTGTGCCGTGCTGAAGCATGAAGTCAATCCGAAAGACATTCTTATCCACCAGAGAGGTACTTCTCAAATCACGCCACACCGTTATTTGCTTCAGAATGGAGCTTCGGATGCGTGTATCGATATCGCTATCCTTGCCGAAGGCTATACATCGGATGAGATGGAGCTTTTTTATAAGGATGCGCAAGACGCTTGCGAGGCTATTTTTTCTCACGAGCCATTCAAGCGGCTGAAACATAAATTCAATGTTGTCGCGGTAGAATCGGTTTCACAAGATAGCGGGGTCAGCATTCCTCGGAAGAACGAGTGGAAGAATACGGCAGTCAGTTCGCACTTCGATACTTTTTATTCCGACCGCTACTTGACGACCCGTTCGGTGAAGGCAATGCATAACTGGCTTGCCGGCATCCCTTACGAACACATTATTATATTAGCCAATACCGATACCTATGGAGGCGGAGGTATCTATAACGCCTATTTGCTTACGACGGCTCATCACGCTATGTTCAAGCCCGTGGTGGTGCATGAGTTCGGGCATAGTTTTGGAGGGCTTGCCGATGAGTATGCCTACGATGAGGCTCCCAGTCCGCTTTATCCCTATGAGGTAGAACCGTGGGAGCCTAATATCACGACCTTGGTCGATTTCGGAAGCAAATGGAAAGACCTGGTGCCTGAAGGTATTCCGGTGCCTACACCGGTGGAAACCGATCCGGCAAAGATTTATACCAAGGTAGGTGTTTACGAAGGTGCCGGATATACGAAAAAAGGCATTTACCGTCCTACCACAGAGTGCCGGATGAAAATCAACGAAGCTCCCTGTTTCTGTCCGGTATGCGAACGGGCACTCGAACGTCTGATCCGTTTTTATACTGAATAAAGAGGACAATCACACGTTTCGTGGCATTGTGTATTTGTGGATGTCATCATAGTAGAGATATACCGCGCATGATGTAAAAAACTCACAAACCTAAAAACTCACAAACTTATAAACTCACAAACTTAAAATCTTATGCTTGTTTTTACACGTATTAACACCCAGCATCCTCATTACCCTTTTGTAGAAAAATTGCTGCATCTGTCTTTTCCCGAAGAAGAACGCCGTGACGATGAGGGGCAACGCTGGAACACGGACTATAACGAACGGTTTCATTGTTATCTGCTGACTGATAAGGATGAGAACGGAAAAGAAGAACTTATCGGTGTGATTACCGTATGGAAACTGGACGGTTTTTATTACGCCGAGCATCTTGCCACTTCGCCCCAGATTCGTAACCGTGGTTATGGGCGTCAGGTTATGGAGGCACTGAAGATGCAGTTTGCAGGGAGTGTCATTGTCTTGGAAGTGGAAAGACCTGATGACGAGATGAGCCGGCGTCGTATCGGTTTCTACCAACGTTGCGGCTTTAACTTATGTATGCAGGATTATTATCAGCCCCCTTATCGGGCAGGAGGAAAAGGGTTGCCGCTTTACTTGATGTATGCAGGTGCCGACGAGATAGACTCATATTATCCGCAGATACGTGACGAAATTTATCGGAATGTGTACGGAGTAAAGGTGTAGGGCGAACATTTCTCTTCTTCTGATTGTTTTATTTAACAGGCAAGATACTTGAATATTGCATATTTATTAGTATCTTGCCTGTTCTTAATCAGTATAGAGACCAAACGTTTAATTAAAAGGAAAGAGTATGAAAAACTGGAGAATGGAAGCCATTATACTGGCTGTAGGTATGCTTTTGTTGGGAGTGTTTATTAAAAACGGATTTAGCGAATTTGCTCAAAAAGACCGCAGTGTAAACGTGAAAGGACTAGCCGAAATGGAGGTTCCAGCCGACAAGGTGACGTGGCCTCTGGTATACAAGAGCTTGGGGAATGACTTGGGAGCATTGTATGATGACATTAAACGCTCGAACCAGACGATTTTGGAATTTCTGAAGGAAAAAGGACTTGCCGAGACGGAAATCAGTGTCAATGCTCCTGAAATCATCGACCTGAAGGCGGAACGGTATAGTAATAATAATGATACACCGTACCGTTATAATGTGACTTCGGTTATCACCGTTACTTCGATGAAGGTGGACCTGGTGCGTAAGCTTATCAGCGAACAGGGAGAATTACTGAAACGTGGGATTGCCATCACGGGAGGCGACTATCGGTATAATGTGTCATACGAATATACCAGTCTGAACAAAATTAAACCGGGCATGATAGAAGAAGCTACCAAGAATGCCCGTGAGGCAGCCGAAAAGTTTGCCAAAGATTCAGAAAGCGAACTGGGCAAGATCAGACATGCCAGTCAGGGGCAGTTCAGCATCAGCGACCGCGATGCCAATACTCCTTATATAAAGAAGGTGCGGGTGGTTACGACAATAGAATATTCGCTGGAGGATTAAAAAAACGGTTAAAAGTTTTCACTTTCAGGAATTTGTTATACCTTTGCACCCGATTTAGATCAATATAAAGTCTAACACAATTAGTTATTTACAAAACAATTATTTAAACTTAATGGAAAACTTAAAAGACGTAAAGCCCATTGAAGATTTCAATTGGGATGCTTATGAGAGCGGTGAGTCAGCATCAAGCATAAGCAAAGAAGAACAAGAAAAGGCTTATGACAACACCTTGAACAAGGTAGGCGACCATGAGGTGGTTGACGGTACCGTAATCGCAATGAACAAACGTGAGGTTGTAGTGAACATCGGCTACAAGTCAGACGGTATTATTCCGCTGAGCGAATTCCGCTACAATCCCGACCTGAAGGTGGGCGACACTGTAGAAGTGTACATCGAAAACCAGGAAGACAAGAAAGGCCAGCTGATCTTGTCGCATAAGAAAGCGCGTGCTACACGCTCTTGGGACCGTGTCAATGCAGCACTCGAAAACGAAGAAATTATCAAGGGTTACATCAAGTGCCGTACGAAAGGCGGTATGATTGTAGACGTATTCGGCATCGAAGCATTCTTGCCGGGTTCGCAAATCGATGTGAAACCTATCCGCGACTACGATGTGTTCGTAGGCAAGACGATGGAATTCAAGGTTGTAAAAATCAATCAGGAATTCAAGAATGTGGTTGTTTCGCACAAGGCGCTTATCGAAGCCGAACTGGAACAACAGAAGAAAGAAATCATCAGCAAGCTCGAAAAAGGCCAGGTACTGGAAGGTACTGTCAAGAATATCACTTCTTACGGCGTATTCATCGACTTGGGCGGCGTAGACGGTTTGATCCACATCACCGACTTGTCGTGGGGTCGTGTAAGCGATCCGCATGAAGTCGTTCAGTTGGATCAGAAACTGAATGTAGTTATCCTCGACTTCGATGACGAAAAGAAACGCATCGCTTTGGGCTTGAAGCAACTGACTCCGCATCCATGGGACAGCCTCGATCCGAACTTGAAGGTAGGCGACCATGTGAAAGGCAAAGTTGTCGTTATGGCTGATTACGGAGCATTCGTTGAAATTGCTCCGGGCGTAGAAGGACTGATTCACGTATCAGAAATGTCTTGGTCGCAACACTTGCGTTCGGCTCAGGACTTCATGAAGGTAGGCGATGAAATCGAAGCCGTTATCCTGACACTCGACCGCGACGAACGCAAGATGTCTTTGGGTATCAAGCAGCTGAAACCGGATCCATGGGAAACGATTGAAGAGAAATACCCCGTAGGCTCTAAGCATACGGCTAAGGTACGCAACTTCACCAACTTCGGCGTATTCGTAGAAATCGAAGAAGGTGTAGACGGATTGATTCACATCTCTGACCTGTCTTGGACGAAGAAAATCAAACATCCGTCAGAATTCACTCAGATCGGTGCAGACATCGATGTAGTAGTTCTGGAAATCGACAAGGAAAACCGTCGCCTGAGCTTGGGTCACAAGCAATTGGAAGAAAATCCGTGGGATGTATTCGAAACCGTATTTACAGTAGGTTCGGTACACGAAGGACGCATCATTGAAATGCTGGATAAGGGTGCCGTTATCGCATTGCCTTACGGTGTAGAAGGTTTCGCAACTCCGAAACACCTGGTAAAAGAAGACGGATCTCAAGCTCAGCTTGATGAAAAGCTTCCGTTCAAGGTCATCGAATTCAATAAGGACGCTAAACGCATTATCTTGTCTCACAGCCGTATCTTCGAAGATGCTCAGAAAGCAGAAGAAAAGGCAGAAAAGAAAGCTAAGCGTGCAGCTAAGAAGGAAGAAACTCCGATGATTCAGAACCAGGCTGCTTCTACTACTTTGGGTGATATCGATGCTTTGGCAGCATTGAAGGAACAGTTGGAAGGAAAGAACAATAAATAATTTCTTCTTTATATCAGAAAAAGGGATATGCTTTTGGGTATATCCCTTTTTTATTGGCTGAAGTTCTTGGAAAATGTGTTATTTTTGCTCCAGAAAAATAATCTTTATATCTATGAAACAGGCATTGAAACTGGTAGGCATGTTCCTTGTGGGAATTTTATTGGGGGTGATGGTAAGTGGAGCAGGTATAGCCCTGTTTACCGATATGACCTTGGCTGCGTTTTTCGGGAAACTCTTCAGACTGCATATAGCAGAAGTTATTGGTTTCCCACTCTTGTTTATATGCTTTTTTCTGATAACCCTATTCTTGCAGGTTACTTTGCACGAGGCAGGACACCTGATATGCGGATTGGCTTCGGGGTATCGTTTCGTGTCGTTCCGTATCTTTAATTTCACGTGGATACGCAAGGATGGTAAATGGGTCTTGAAACGTTTCAGTGTGGCAGGTACCGGAGGGCAATGCTTGTTGGCTCCGCCTGATAGGCCTGAGGAAGAGATTCCGGTATGCGGATATAACATGGGTGGTGTAATGATGAACATTTTGACTGCCCTTGTGGCTTTGGGATTTTTATTGTGGATGGAGGATTTGCCTTTCATGTTATCGGTTTTTCTGGTGTTTTGGGTAATAATCGGATTGTTTTTGGGAGTGACAAATGGTGTTCCGATGAAGCTGGGTGGAATAGGGAACGATGCTTATACATTGCGTTTGCTGAGACATAATCCGGCAACGAAGCATGCTCTGATATTGCAACTTCGTATAAATGCGCTGATACAAGAAGGGATGCGTCCGAAAGATATGCCCGAAGAATGGTTCAAGCAAGATGCGGCAACGATAGATTACAAAGACATTCTGCAAGCGACAATCGGACTGATGAACGTGTCCCGCCTGCTAGATCGGGAAGAGTGGGAGGACGCTTATCGTCTTTTGGAAGATGTCAAGAGCCATAGCTCCGAACTGATAGGTATTTTGCAACAAGAAACGGATGCTGAGTTGCTTTTTACAGCTTTGGTAACTGGGAGGATGGAACGTGCCGGTGAACTTGCGACTGATAAATTGCTGCGTTATATTCACCTCTATAGTCGTGTCAGTTCTTCGAAACAGCGTCAACTTTTCGCACTGGCTTTGTATCAGGAAAACGACAGGGAAAAGGCCGAAACTATATACCGCAGCGTCGTGAACCTTCGTGAGAAATACCTCATGCAAGGGGAGGTGAATATGGATATTGCCTTGATGGAAGTCTTGCTGGCGCAGGAGGCTTAGAAGCTGTTTTGAATTTCTCCAAAAAGTTTTTCTTGGCTTGATGTATCTGTTTTCGTGTGTGCTTTGGGCGATTTTTTGGTCCTTTTCGCTCCTGTTCTTCGTCAGATAGCCCGCTATCTTCCTCATCACAGAAGCGAAAATGCCTCAAAAACTCATCCCAAATCATCGCACGATAAATTCAAAACAGCTTCTGAGAGCCTGTCGTTTAAATTTTGCTTAATATAGACCTGATATCATACTGCTTATCGGAAAATTGGAAAATTTAAACAAACTCTGCGTGAAAATGCTGCATAAAAAGTTGGTTATATGGATTTAAAGCTATATCTTTGCAGCCGATTTAGTCCGTGGAGGTAGACAAGTAATCTGTGAGACGGATTCACCTTGCGGAGAAAACCCGTTTAATAATTTAAAAAGAAATGTACGTAATTGTAGAAATTAACGGTCAGCAGTTCAAAGTTGAAGAAGGAAAGAAACTCTTTGTTCAGCACATTCAAAACGCAGAAAGCGGTGCAACTGTTGAATTTGACAAAGTTTTGTTGGTAGACAACAACGGTGAAGTAAAAGTGGGTGCTCCTACCGTAGAAGGAGCCAAAGTGGTTTGCGAAGTAGTTTCTCCGCTGGTAAAAGGCGATAAAGTGCTGGTATTCCACAAGAAGAGAAGAAAAGGCTACAGAAAACTGAACGGTCATCGTCAACAGTTTACTGAATTGACCATTAAACAAGTTATTGCTTAATCATTAAAAACGTAGAAGAAAATGGCACATAAAAAAGGTGTAGGTAGTTCTAAGAACGGTCGTGAATCGGCAAGTAAGAGATTAGGCGTAAAGATATTCGGCGGTTCAGCTTGCAAAGCTGGTAACATCATTGTTCGTCAGAGAGGTACAGTTCATAACCCCGGCGAAAATGTAGGTATGGGAAGCGACCATACACTTTACGCATTGGTAGATGGAACCGTATGCTTCAAGAGAGGTCGTAAAGACAAGAGTTATGTATCGGTAGTTCCTGCTGCGGCTGAAGCATAATCAAATCCGAAAACGTATTTAGGTAGAAAAAGAGGCTTTCATTGAAAGCCTCTTTTTTATGCCAGATGGACGTAGAACGTGTTATTCGTTTTTCAGCAATGCTGTAAGGTCGTTCATAATGCCGGTATGCGGATAGGCGGCAAGCTCTTCCCGGGTGGTTGTTCCGTGAAGCACGCCTGCAAAGTCTATTCCTGCCGCTCGGGCAGTTTCGGCATCTACAGTGCTGTCGCCTACGTACAGGACATCCGTTTTTTCTGTTTGTAGCTTTTCGAGGGCGATGAATACGCCTTCGGGCGAAGGCTTAGGAGTCTGTACGTCTTCTCCACCTACGATGAGGTCGACCGTGCTTTCGGGAAGCGCATGTCCCAACAGTTCCATGATGCGGTAACGGTATTTGGTGGAGATGATGCCCAGTTTCGCTCCGCGTGCTTTCAGCGTTGCCAGCACGTGTGAGGTTTCGGGGAAGAGGCGGGTGTTTGCCGTCATATACTTGTCCGCTTCCTTTACGTATTCCTTCCGGTAGGCTTCCAGGGTATCGGCATCGGTGATTCCGCTGAGGAGGGAGAACGATTCCACCAGCGTTTTGCCAATGGTCCGCTTGATGGCTTCATCGCTGATGCCGGTATGATGATGGCGTTCGAGCACGTTGCGGTAACACATCACGATGCCTTTCGACGAATCTGCCAATGTATAGTCGAAATCGAAAAGATAAGTCTGGTATGTTTTCATTTGTCTGGATATATGTTTGGTGAATTGTGCCGCAAAGATACGTGAAATTGCCCGATTTTCCTAAAATACGGCACACAGACGGATAACGAATAGCATACAGCACACTGATGGAGCACAGATTTGCACCGGTAAAATTTAACAGTGCTGCCTTGTCTGGTGTAATCAAGGACATATTCCTAAAAATGAATATATACTGCATCTGCTGTTGAATATATACTGCATCCACGGTTGAATATATACTGCATCTGCCGATGAAGTATATATCCGTAGGCAGATGCAGTACTACTGCGTTTTCAATTCAACCGAATAGGCTAATGGCGGACATTTGTCATTCCCCTTCGGGCACGTAGATGATTTCACCGTTTTCCAGTTCGTAGGCGATGCCCACTTTTTTGCCTCGCTTGCCGCTGGACGACTGGTCCTGACTGGGCGTGTAACGGTTGATTTGCTTGCCTTCCTTGGTGATGATTTCCATGTTGTCTTTGCCGGGATTCTTTACGATGGTGAAGTCTTTGTCGGTGAACACTTCGGTCATGTTCATGTGCATTACCATCGCTACCATCAGGGAGACTGCGAATACCATTGCTACGTCGAAGAGGTTGACCACTACACTCAACGGGTCGGTGTCTTCTTCTTTCTTGAAGAAGCTGACACGGCGGTTACGTCTACTCATACTTGCCCTCCTTTCTCAATCAACAGGCGCGACACATAGTCGAGGTTGTTGACGCACTTGGCATACCAGCGTTGCTTGAATTGCATCGAAACCAGCCCTACGGCACTGACTACCAAACCCACTACGGTGGTGGCAAACACCACTTGCATGTTGTATGCCATGCCGGCAATGTCGCCTGTTGAGAGTCCGACCAATGCAGGGCTCATGGCAATCAGGGTGCCAATCAGTCCCAATACGGGTCCTAACTTGGAGAGCATCTTGGAGAGTGCAACGTCTTTCTCGGCTTCCACCTCGAACTTGGAGAGGGTAAAGTCGGCATAGTCTTCGTTGACGGGACGGCTGAGCATGTCGCGCAGGTAGCAGACGTAGAGCGAATTGTCTTTGTCGGGCAATGCCTGCTTCAGGGCTTCTATGTTGCCTTCTTTGATAAGATGATCGAATGCTTGGTCGTTTTTACGTTTGGTGATGTACATGTTGTAGGTGCCTCCGATAAGGATAAGTGCACGCACGAAGAGGAAAAGCAGGATAATTACATCGGGTATCAACAGGCTGTTGGCTACCCAGAAAAGCATTTTAGAGATAAATTCCATTATTCTTGAATTAATAATTAATAGTGAATAGTTAATAACGTTTTTTCATTTTCCGTTCTTTCCATCGCTGGATAAGTGGATACTTGATTTGGCTCCATACATAACCTACGATGAATAGGATAACGAAGAGCGAAAGGGCGAGAATAACCGCGTTCCAGTTGACCGGTTCGTCTGCGGCGGCATAGACCGTCTTGCCGTTTACGGTGGTGAGCAGTCCGAGGATGCAGACGAAGAGGCTGATGAGGAAATGGATTTCCAGCCGCAGGTCTTTTTCCGGAACGAAGTATGTTACTGCCTTTGCCAATGCCGGAATGCCCATTAGCATCAAAGCCGCCACGATGTAAGCGGTTGTGCTGAATGCGGTTCCTACAAAGGTAAAAATGGCTTCGGTGAGGCAATAGAACACCACGGGGAACAAGAGCAGGCTGGGGTACCACCACAGCAGCTTTGCCCACCAGGGATTCTTCTTTCCGTAAAGCCCGCGCAGGTAGGTGACGCAGAACCCGAAGCAGAGGGCGGACTCAAGGGTGATGATGACCGCCATGTTCTGCAGGGCTTCGGTGTTCTGCAGGTAGTCGGCTATCTGTGTTTTCGATTGCAGGATGGCATACGGATATGCCAGCACGGTGAATGCCGCCACAATCAGGCTATAGATGCCTGCCTGCCACCACCGCCACAGACTGAGCTTGAAAGCGCAGTTTATGGCGATGAATAGCATCAGGATGAGAATGATTTGTTCCATTTTATTTATGGTTTTGTGAACGTTTTCTTTTCAGTATCATCAGCAGGATGATGAAGGCGGCAAGTACAACACTGATTACTACGGTGCTGCTCAGCTTGTTGGTTTCCTCTTCGGGCTGACTGGAAGCGTTTACGGTGCTCTTCTTGAGAGTCATGCCTTTCTGTACGGTTCCGTCGGCAAGGGCAGCTTCTTTCATCCCGTCTATGCGTTGTTTGTAACCTGCTGCTTGCGGGGCACTGACGTTTGCGGCGATGAAGTCTTGCAGTTTGGCGTTGTTGTCGGCGAATCCTCCTCCCGAAGTGCCGTACTTGGCAACCAGCCCGGTGTGCAGTTCTGCCACGGCTTTCAACTGCTGGGGCGATGCTTTCCAGTATCCTTTGCGGGCGGTTTCCAGCATCACGGCGGTCATGTTCTGCAGGGCGGCAGGATTTTTGCCTTCAAAATAGTCCTGTGTGCCGAGATGGTATTTATCCTTGACATACACGTCGTAGATGTCGTTCCATAACTGTTGGTCGATGGCCTGGGGCTTCATTACGTTCCAGCCGTAGGTGTTCTGCACGATTTCGGCGATGGAGCTTGCCGCTCCGGCATCGCCTTTCATCTTTTCGCGGATGTAGGCGGGATTGAGGATGGTGGTGCGGCTCTCTACTCCGATAGCTTCTTTCACTTCCTGCATCCGTACGTTGTTGCGGTTGCGGTAATCGCTCAGGTAGGCATCGGGGTCTTTTCCGGTGACGTTGCGCACCGCCAGGTTCATGCCTCCCATGAACTCGTACACGTGGTCGAGGCTCAGCGCACCCCATGTGTTGCTTTGGCGGGGCTGTACGACGGCATCGGTACGGGTCAAGGCGGCTTCGAACGCATATTGGCGGAAGGCTTCCCAGTTCTTTTCGCTTCCGTAATAAGCTCCCATATTGTGCAGGTAGGTGCCGGCTATCTCTTTTTCATTTTCCCACCGGTCTCCGGCTTCTACCATTCCTTGGATGCCGGTGCCGTATCCGCCGTTTACGCCTCCGAACACACGGTAGGTGGACATCTCGCGGGCATCTTTCGGCGTAAGCCCTTTCTCTATCAGGGCACGTTCGGTTTCGACGATGCCTGCCGCCACCTGATTCTCATACATGTCGTCTTTGGCTGCCGCAGCCATTTCCACGGCACGGGTGATGAGGAACAGGCGGGATGCGGCGATGTCGCGCAATTGTCCGCTGGTCTGCACCACCACGTCGATGCGCGGGCGTCCCAACTCCTTGGAGGGAATCAGACGGATGTCGTTTACACGCCCGAAAGCGTCGCGGATGGGTTCTACGCCCAGCATGTACAGGATTTGTGCCACGGTGGCTCCTTCGGTTTCGATGAATTCGCTGCTCCACAACGTATAGCTCACCTTCCGCGGGATGGAGTCGTGGTGGCGGCTCTTGTACATCTCGATGGTGTTGTTCGCCAGGCGGATGCCCTTTTCCCAAGCGGCTTCCGACGGAGTGGCTTCGGCGTTGATGGCGTAAAGGTTGCGTCCCGTAGGCAAGGCGTTGGGATTGGCTATCGGGTCGCCTCCGGGCGAGGGCTGCGTATAGCCTCCGGCAAGGGCGTTTATCGTGCTTTCCAGTTCCTTCGTGGGGCTTTCCAGCAGGGCGGTGCGGTAGCGGTTCACGTTCTTGACGGCACGTTCTACTTCCCTGATTGCCGTGGCGCGGGCGATTTGTTCCTTGGTGTATTCCTTGCGGTGCATCATCTGCTTCATCATCGCCGCCATGCCTCCTCCGGCAGGTTGGGCGGAAGTGGCGTGACGCTTCATCGCTTCTTCCATTTTGTGGAGCGAGGCGGAGTCGGCACCCATTTTCTTTGCCATCGCCAATGCCTTGTCGGGGTCCATGCCTTGTCCGGCTTTTTTCATTCGCTCGTGCATCTTTGCGCCGATGCCCGACGGATGTTGGACGGGCGTTGAGGCGGGTTTTTCCTGCATCTCTTCGGCAGCCTGCATCATCATCGACAACATGCCTTCGGGACGCTGGCGCGACGCTTCTATCTCGCGTGCCTCGTCCAGCTGGGCTTGCGTGATGCCGGCGGTGCGGCACACCAGTTCGTCGGTGGCAAGCGAGGGGTTGGCAAGCAGGCGGGCGACCAGCGTGCGTGCCGGAGTGAGGTACTGGCGGGTGAACAGGCTGCGGTGCTTCTCGGCCTGCGGACCGGCTTTCCCGTTCAGCTTGTCCAGTGCCAGCAGGCTATAGGCTATGGGTTCGGTAGCCATGGCGTATACGCTCGATTCGATACGTGCCTGTTCGTAGGGCACGCCCATCGTATATAGCTGCCCTGTTATCTTTTCGTTGGCAAGCTCTTCGGCGAAATTTTCGACACGTGCCACTTCGTCTTCGGTGTAAGGACGGGTCAGCAGGCTGTCCAGCCCCAGGTCGCGGTGGATGCCCAGCTCTATGGTCAGGGCTTTCACCTTCAGCGATGCCCGGTCGAGGGCGGAACGGTCGGGAACGTTTTCTTCCAGCAGGTTGTTGTAGTCCTTTACGGCTTCGCTCAGTTCGCGGTAGGTGCCGCGCACGCCGCTTTCCATAAACGGAGGCGTCAGATACGATTGCAGCCCGGCATAGGCGCGGCGTTTGGCGATGACCCCTTCGCCCACATTGCCGATGGTGTAGATGTAGAAGTGGGGCAGGGCGCCTACGAGGCGGTCGGGCCAGTCTTTGCTGCTCAGCGCCACCTGCTTGCGCGGAGTGAATTCCAGGCTTCCGTGGGTGCCGAAGTGAATCAGCGCATCTGCCTTGAATCCGTATTGCACCCATAAGTAGGGGGCGATGTAGCTATGAGGAGGTGCGGCATCGGTGCCGTGCACTATCTGGAACGAGTTGCTGCCCGCTCCTGCCGCCGGTTGGGGAAGCAGAACGACATTGCCGAACTGCAGGCGGGCGATGCCCAGCTTGCCGTCCGCCGTTGCCATGTATTCGCCCGGAAACTCTCCGTTCGCCTCTGTCACTTGGGCGTACTGTTCGGGGCGGATGCTCTGCTTCACCCAGCTTTCGTATTCGTCTTTCGTAATCAGTTGCGGGTGTCCTTCGCGCATGAAGTGGCTGTATGCCCCTTCGGCGTAGGTGCTGAACACGGTGCCGCGCTCCTGGATGAGCCGCCCGAGGGCTTCGCTGCTTTCCGGCATCCCGTCTACCCGGTATCCTTCCCGGCGCAGGCGCACCAGCAGGTTGTAGAGCGAGGGCACTACCTCCATGCCCGAAGCCGTCAGGGCGTTCTGTCCCGGTCCCTTGTAGTAGACGATGGCGACGCGCTTCTCGGCGTTGGGCTTGCGCCGGAGGGCGATGTAGTTGTTCACGGTCTGCACGAAAGTTTCCAGCCGTTCGGGGATGGCGAACGCGTGCCGCAGCCCCTCCTTGTCGGCATAATGGCCGAAGAGCGCGAAGGGGCGGATGGCTCCGTCAATCTCGGGCGTCACCACGCTTTGCGAGAGGAATCCGCCGTTCATCCCCATCGGGTCGTTTTCCCAGTCTTCCACCAAGGTGTTTACGTTCAGCGGGGCGAAGAGGGGGATGTTCTGCCGGGTCAGGTAATCGGTGATGTAGTCGCCCATGCGTCCGTGCGCCATGTTGATGACGGCTGCGGGGCGCACCGAGTCTATCTGGTGGCGGGTGATGAAGCTCTTCATGCGGCGCACGGGATAGACCACGTTGCCCGTCTCTTCCAGCCGGCGGATGAGGTCGGTGGGTTCGCCCATCTGTCCGGTGAGGATGATGCGCGGCGCATCGTCTTTCCACAAGCCGTGTTCTTTCAGGAATTGGTCGTATCCGGCTACGGTGTTGAAGCCTTTCGCCTCGTCATCGGGGTGGGAAGGGTCGATGTGGTACAGCATCTCGTTTGCCGCTTCCTGCACAGGTTCCGGCTCACGGGTGGAAATCAGCTTGCCGTCCACCGTGCGGCGCACATACTCCAGCATGCTGCGGTAGTTGCGCCTTCCGCCGCCAGCCAGATAGGCGCGCAAGGGGGCGGCGGTGGCGGAGTCGAGCGAGCAGATGTCGTTCGCCGGATTGGTGACCGCCGTCGAGAGGACGGGCAGCCCTCCGTCGGCGGCTTTCTGGATAAGGGCGCGCTGCTCTTCGGTGAGGCGGATGCCCATCGCGTTGATGAAAACCATGTCGCACCCGTCCAGCTTGTCCAACTCGTCGGTACCGATTTCGGCGAGGCGGATGAACGGGTTGTCGTTGGCTTTCGAAATTTCGCCCAGGTTGATGGCCTGGTAGTTGATGAAGCCTATCTTCGTGGCGCTGAACCAGCTGTTCCATACGGCGAACAGCAGGAGGGCGGCTACGAGGAGGCTACCCAACACAATCATTCTTCTCTTTTTCATTGCTCATTTGTTTTTATCGTTTATTTTTAATTCGCAACAGAGGGGCATAAAGTGCCGCTGGGTTGTTTTTAGACTCAGTGCGTCTCTGTGTCCTCTGTGTTGAAATCAGATTTAGTCTCTGTTTCCGCCTTCCGGAAAACGTGCAAAATGCGCGACGACCCCTCGGCGGAGACCTTGCAAGTGTTGCAAAATGCGCGATGACCCCTCGGCGCGGACTTTGCACATCTGCAAAATGCGCGACGACCCCTCGGCGGAGACTTTGCACGTCTGCAAAATGCGCGACGACCCCTCGGCGGAGACTTTGCACATCTGCAAAATGCGCGACGACCCCTCGGCGCGGACTTTGCACGTCTGCAAAATGTATTTTAGACCTCTAAAACTGATTTTGCAAGTGTTGCAAAGTGTATTTTAGACCTCTGTTTCGGACTTTGCACGTTTGCAAAATGGATTTTAGACCTCTAAAATGGATTTTGCAAGTGTTGCAAGGTCGATTTCAGACCTCTGAATCGCATTTTGCACGTGTTCCGATGCCTCTTCCGTCAGAACAGCTGGTCCACGTCGAGCGAAAGCCCCACGGAAACGGTGGTGCCGGTGGTGGTGGGCGTGCTGTTGTAATAGTGGCCGGGGCGGTAGTTGAACAGGTTGTCCACCACCACGTTCACGCGGATGCCCCGGTACACGCGCTGCGCAAGGTTCAGCTTCCACAGGGTGTATGCCGGATAGGTGGTCGAGGTGGTGCCTGCATCGGGGTCGGTGTAGCTCACGTACTCGTCGGTGGTGACGCGCGAGAGGACGCGGCCGGTCAGCGTCACGTCGAAACCGTAGTTCTTCCAGTCCTTGCCATAGTCCAGCTTGGCGGTGGCGGCGTGGGGACGGGTGGACGAGAAATAAGGCTCGCCTGCCGGTATGTGTACGTGGGTGTAGGCATACGAGAGGCGCACGCCCAAGCCGCAGGGGTACTTGGCGGCTACGTCGGCGTTCAGTCCGGCGATGTTCATCTGGGCGATGTTGGAGTAGACCATTCCGTTGCGGCTCTGGTCCCACACGGTGGTGATGCGGTTGTCCACCAGATTGTAATATCCGGTCAGGGTGACGTTGTAGCGGCTTTTCAGGTATTCGGCGGAAAGCGAGAAGTTCTGGCTGCTTTCGGGCTTCAGGTTCTCGTTGCCGTATATCATGAAGACGTTCGCCATGTTGAAGTCCATGTACATCTCCTTCAATGTCGGGGCACGGAATCCGCCGGCGTAGGAGGCGCGGAGCGAGCAATTGCGCCATTTGTACATGATGCCGAGTTTCGACGAGGTGTTCTTCACGTCGGCTTCGGAGTAGTAGTCGAAGCGGATGGACGACATCACGTTGAGGTTGCGGATGGGGTTCAGGTCGAACTGGGCGAAGGCGTCGGCGGTGTATTGCTCGTGGTCGCCGTTGTCGGTAAACTGGTAGCTCATCAGGTAGTCGCGCATGAAGTCGCCGCCCACGGTGAGGGTGTTCTTGTCGTTCATCGTGTAGTTGTAGAGGGCGCGCACGTTGTGCTGCACGTTGGTATAGTCGCGCAGGTCGTAGTCTTGCGCAGGGTCGTAGTCGCTCTTGTCGTACTGGTCGAAGCTGTACGACAGTTCCAGTCCGCTCCGTTTGTCGAAGGTATAGTTTCCCCGGAGTCCGCCCGAGAAGTCGCGGTAGCGGTCCTTGTTCGAGGTGCTCTTGTCGCGCTCGCGGAAGAAGTAGCCCAGCCGTCCGGTCAGCTTCAGCCGGTCGGTAGGGGTGTAGACGAGGCGTTCCTTGAAGTTCCACGTGCGGTTGCCGTACACGCGGCTGAAGTCGTTCTCCTCTCCGTCCTTGCCCACGGCACCCACTTCGATGGGGTCGGTGGAGGTATGCTGCACGTTGAGGCTGTTCCGGAAGTCGCCCGCGCGGAAGGTGAAGGTGCCTCCGTAGCGTTGGTCGTTGTGCGCGCCGTACCTTCCGTTCAGGTTCAGCGTCCACGGCTCGGAGGCGTCCTTGGTGATGAGGTTGACCACTCCGCCCACGGCGTTCGAGCCGTAGAGCGACGATGCCGCCCCTTTCACGATTTCGATGCGTTCCACGTTGTCGAGGTTCAGGCGGCTGTAGTCGATGTTGTCCAGCGTCTCGCCCGCAAGCCTTTCGCCGTCGACGAGGAAAAGGACGGCGTTTCCTCCGAAGCCCTGCATGTTGAGCGAGGTCTGCTGGTCCATGGAGTAGGAGAACTCGATGCCCGGCAGCTCCGCCTGCAGCAGGTCGCCGATGTGGGTGGCGTCCACCTTGCGGATGTCGTCGGCGGTGATGACGCGTGTCACGATGGGCACGTCTTTCAATAGCTTGGGCGTGCGTGTGCCCGTCACCACTACAGTTTCCATACCTATGGCATCTTCTTCCAAAGCGAAGTCCAGCCGGTCTTGTCCCGGTTGGAGTGCATGGCTTTGCGTCACGTATCCGATGAACGATGCCTGCAGGGTGTATGCTTTCCCGTCGGGGAGGCGCAGGCGGTAGTTCCCTTCGGCATCGGTGGTCATTCCGATGGCTCTGTTCTCTTTCACGAACACCGTTGCTCCGGCAAGCGGTCCGTTGTCCGCATCGAGCACTTTCCCCGAAACGTAGCGTTGTGCGGCGGCGCTTGCCGCGATGAGGAGGCAGCCCGCCAGCACGATAAGATTTTTCAGTATAGGTTGTTGCATATTCTTTTGTTTTTTATTAAATGGGCTGGGGGCTACAGCGGATAAGCATATTCGATAGTGAGGTGTCCCGAAGTATTCTGTTCGTTGCGGAATGCCGTGAGGCGCAGGGCGGCATAAGTGCCGTCGGCCATGCGCAGGATGTACACCTTATTAGATAAGGTATAAATAGGTGGCATCGTGCTGGTGTCCACGTCCAGCCATTTGGCAAGCTCGGCGTTGTAGCTGGAGGTGGCATACAGGATGTTGCCCTCCATCATACCCGACATATCGATGGTGATTTGGGTCTCGGTGTCGCTCACGTAGTTTCCCGTGGGGATGCTGCTCATCAGTAGTACGGCATCCAGGCTGGTCGCCTCGGTCTCCAATACAGCACCGCCGTTGGTCTTCACGTCGTAGCGGTGGATGGCGAAGTCCCAGTCGGAGGGCAGCGAGGCGTTTTCTCCCATGGGTATCTCCGTGCCGTCCGTTCCGGTGATGCGGGTGGAGTCTATTTCTTCGGTATGCAGGTTGATGTAAGTCCACTGGGCATAATCGGTGGCATCGATGAAGAGCGTTCCCGTTCCGTCGCCGTTCGGGTTGAAGCCGTAGCCGGTAGTGGTGCGGGGCTGGTCGTAGATGCCGTCCAGTATGCCGTCGCACGCCGGGAACAACAGCATTGTTGCCCCCAGCGCGAACAATTGATAAAGACGAAACAATTTCATGTACTATTTACTATTTGATTATTTACGATTTGCCTTAAATCGTACCTCGTAAATCGGAAAATCGTAATTTCATGTACTATTTGACAATTTATTTATTTACTATTTTGCCCTAAATCGTACCTTGTAAATCGGAAAATCGTACATACATCAGTTGGCGGCAGGCATATCGCCCAGAGTGAAGGTGATGGTAAGCCCGCTCATCACGCCGGGTACGGTGAAGGTGAAACTAACGTTTTCCTTGCTTTTATCGATGCTTCCGCTCAGCGTGCAGGGATATTCGCTCACGTTGCCGTTCATTCCCATTTGGGTGGTACCTTCGCCGCTCAACGTATAGGTTCCGTTGGCTTCGGTTGCGCTTATACTTGTGAATGAAAACTCGCCCCACGTATCCGATGTGTATGCCAAGGTGAAGGTACCGTCGTTATTGGCAGAGAGCGTGATGGTTTGGTTTTCGGCCGTCATGCTTTCAAAATAAGCGCAGCTGGCATTGGTCCATCCTTCGTAGGAGCCGGCAAGAAGTTTCTCTGACGGAATGTCGCCCAAGGTGAAGGTGATAGTCATCCCACCCATTACCGACGGTACGGTGAAAGTGAACGTGCCTTCGGTCCGTCCTTCGTCCAGTGTGCCTTGCAGGGTGCATTCGTATTCGTTTTTCGTGTCTCCCATTCCCATTAAGGTCGACCCGCTTCCGCTTACGCTGTACGTGCTACCCGAATGCATCACTTCGGCTCCACTTACGGTGAACTCACCAAAGCTGGCAGAAGTATAAGTAAGGGTGGCTGTGCCGTTTTCCCCGTCGCTGGTTATTGTCAGCGATTCACCTGCCGATACCAGCGGCGTATCGGTATATTGGAATGAGGCTTCGGAATAGCCTGCATATGTGCCGGCGATGTCTGCTGCCGGATTCTCGTTGATACTGTTGTTTTCATCGTCGCTGCATGCAGCCGCAAATAATGCAAGGGCCGCACATGCTAATAGATTCTTTAGTTTCATGTTGCTATTTTGATTAGGTTTTGGTTTTACGATGCAAAGGTAGAGTGGTTTCAGAGGGTGGTCAATACCTAAAATTCATGAAAAAAGACGGTGGCCTTGAGTCTGAAAGGAAGTGAGAAAATCAGTATTTTTAGGTATTTATATAAAAAAGAAACGTCGGAAACTCCGTGTTTCCGACGTTTGGGGTAGTAACTTTTTGTTAGAACAAGATGATGAGCCTTTGGTAATTGTCAATTGTCAATTGCCATCGGGTGATAGTCTTTGGCAAGCCCACCCTCGCTGGTTTCTTTGTAGAGTGAGGGTAGGTCGTGTCCGGTTTCTTTCATTACTTCTACCACACGGTCGAACGACACGCGATGGTGTCCGTCGGTGAACGCAGAGTAGGTATTGGCGTCAAGGGCACGGGCAGCGGCGTAGGCGTTTCGTTCGATGCAGGGAATTTGCACCAGTCCGCACACAGGGTCGCACGTCATGCCCAAGTGGTGTTCCAGCCCCATCTCGGCAGCATATTCTATCTGTGCGGGACTTCCACCGAAGAGTTGGCTTGCCGCTGCAGCCGCCATCGAGCATGCCACGCCTACTTCTGCCTGGCATCCGGCTTCGGCTCCCGATATCGAGGCGTTATGTTTGACGATATTTCCTACCAGTCCTGCGGTGGCAAGGGCACGCAGGATGCGGGCATCGCTGAACTCCCGGGTTTTCTGTAAATGATAGAGCACGGCAGGCACCACGCCACAGGCTCCACACGTGGGGGCAGTTACGATTTTTCCGCCCGAAGCGTTTTCCTCGCTTACGGCAAGGGCGTACGCAAACACCAGTCCGCGTGAGCGGAGCGAGTCTTTGAATCCCTTTGCCTTGATGTAGTATGCCGATGCTTTCCGGCGCAGGTTGAGCGGTCCAGGCAATACGCCTTCAGCATCCAATCCACGCAGGATGGCTGCCTTCATTGTTTCCCATACTTCGGCGAGATAGTTCCATATCTCTTTACCTTCGCATTGTTCTACATATTCCCAGTAGCTGCGTCCGGTGTGTTCACACCAGTAGAGTATCCGGCTCATCGTGTTCATTTCATAGATGTCAGGAGTGCTACCTTGCGGATGCCCTTCTTCAGCAAGTGCCCCTCCCCCGATGCTGAACACGGTCCACTCATCGGTTTTCTTTCCGTTTCCATCGAAAGCCTTGAAAGTCATTCCATTGGGGTGGAAGGGAAAGAACACATGCGGTTTCCATACGATTTCGACCGGTGCGTGTGGTTGGAGTACGTCTAAGATGGCCACATCGGTCATGTGTCCCTTGCCTGTAGCGGCAAGGCTTCCGTAAAGCGTCACTTCGAAAGATTTTGCTTCGGGATGGCGGGCAAGGAATTGTTCGGCTGCCTTCCTCGGTCCCATGGTGTGGCTGCTAGAGGGTCCTGTGCCTATCCGGTATAATTCTCTGATTGATTTCATCTTTTTAAGTATGTATGTGAAATGGTTAATCTTTTACCACAGATGACACAGAGTATCACAGAGGAGATAAAAATAAAAAACGCTGTGTCCCTATGTGTTCTCTGTGGTGAATGGTTCATTATATATAATGTAAGTCATTTCAAATCTACCACCGTGATTCCCGCCCCGCCGAACTGTACGTGCTCGTCTTGGAAATGCGCTACGCCGGGTACAGTGGCAAGGTATTGGCGTATCAGTGTGCGAAGGATGCCCGAGCCTGTTCCATGCAGGATGCGGACACGGCTTACGCCTACTTGAATGGCATCATCGATGAAATAGGTGACCGCCTGTATGGCTTCATCGCCGCGCATGCCCCGTACGTCGATGTCTTGCTTGAAGTTCAGTTTCTTCTGGTACATCTGTTCTTGCGTCTCGCTGCTTACGAAGGTGGCTTTTGCCATCACGTTCGAAATCTTGGGTGGGTCGGCGTGTTCCAGCCGTTCGGTCTTGACATTGGTTTTCATCAGTCCGAACATCACCACGGCGTTCTGTCCGTTCAGTTCCAACACCTGTCCTACACTTGTCTGACCTTTGATGCGCACATAGTCTCCCGTGCAGATGGGCTTTGCTTTCGGCTGCATGGGGGCAGTTTCGGCTTTTTTGTTCTTCCGCTCTTCTTTGCGTTTCTGCTTTTCGCGCAGGCGTTCCATTTTGCGGGCTATTTGTTCTTCGAGGGCTGCGGTGTCAATGGTCTCCACTTCTTGCTTGAAGTCGGCAAGTTCCTGGCGTGCCGTGCGTGTGCGTTCTTTTTCCGCCTGTGCCTCCTTGATGGTGCGGATAGTGTTCTCTATCTTGGCGTTCGATTCCTGGAGCAGGTGTTCGGCATCCTCCTTGGCTTTTTGCAGGATTTCCTTCCGCTTGCGCTCCAGTTCTTCTATCTCTTGCTGGTAGCGGGCAATGGTGTCTTCCATCTGCTTTTCTTTCTTGCGGATGTTTTGCCGCTTGGTTTCCCAGTAGCGTTTGTCGCGCACGATGTCTTGCAGGTATTTGTCGCTTTGGATGTATTCGCTGCCCACAATTTCCGAGGCATCGGCTATCACCTCTTCGGGCAATCCGATTTTACGGGCTATCTCTACGGCGAACGAGCTTCCGGGATTTCCTATCTGCAACTGGAAGAGTGCGCGCATCTCGTGGCGGTCGTAGAGCATGGCTCCATTGATTACGCCTTCGTGGTCTTCGGCAAAGTGCTTCAGGTTCTGGTAATGGGTGGTGATGACCCCGAATGTCTGTTTCTGGTTAAACCGTTTCAGTACCGCTTCGGCAATGGCGCCTCCGATTTGCGGCTCCGTACCTCCGCCGAACTCGTCTATCAGGATAAGGCTCTTGCCGTTGCAATATTTCATCATATTCTTCATATTGGTAAGGTGTGAAGAATAGGTGCTCAGGTCGTCTTCGATGCTTTGTTCGTCGCCGATGTCGATAAAGATGTTTTCGAAGATGCCCGCATGGCTCCGTTCGTTCAGCGGTATCAACAAGCCACATTGGAGCATGTATTGCAGCAGTCCTACGGTTTTCAGACATACCGATTTGCCTCCGGCATTGGGACCCGATATCAGCAGGATGCGTTGGCGGCTGGTCAGTTCAATGTCCAGCGGCACTACCTTCTTATTGTGTTTCGCCAGCGATTTCTGGAGCAATGGGTGTACGGCTTCTATCCAGTCGATGATTTGTTGTTCTTCGAAGGCGGGCTTTACTGCTTTGATATCCATACAGAAAAGGGCTTTGGCACGGATAAAGTCGATAAGTGCCAGGAATTCGTATGATTGCAGGATGGCGGGTACTTGCGGGCGGATGGTTGCCGAAAATTCGGTCAGTATGCGGATAATTTCCCGTCGCTCTTCACCTTCCAGTTCCCGGATGCGGTTATTGGCTTCTACCACTTCTGCCGGTTCAATGAAAACGGTCTTGCCTGTAGCCGATTCATCGTGTACGATGCCTCGTATCTTGCGCTTCATGCCCGGAGCCACAGGAATGACCAACCGTCCGTCGCGCATAGTCGGCGTCACGTCTTTTTCCACGAAACCTTCTGCCTGTGCACTGCGCAAGATGCTGTTCAGGCTGCGCGAGATGCTGCCTGTCGTGTCTGCCAGTTCGCGCCGGATACGCAAGAGCTCGGCAGAGGCATTGTCTTTTATCTTGCCGAACTTGTCAAGAATGTTGTTGATGCGTGCTATGAGCTGTGGAAATACCAGAATATCGGCAGCCAGGGCGTGTAGGGCAGGGTAGGGTGAGTACGAATCTTCGTCTTCCTCGTCCTCTTTTTGCAGAAAACCCACGATGTCGCGTATCGTTTCCAGCGAGCGACGCAGGTCGAACAGTTCCTGTTCGTCCAAATACAGTCCTTCCACCCGGATGCGTTTCAACGAAGGGCGCACATCGAAAAAGTATTGGCTGGGAAATTCGTCTTCCTCTTCCAGGATGCGGACGAATTCCACTACTTCCTCCAGCCGGCAGTTGATTTCTTCGTAGTCGCTGGAGAAAGCCATTCCGTCTGTTTTTTCTTCGCCCAATGTGCTCAGGCACTTGGCTTTTATAAGGTTCCTGATTTGGTCGAACCCTATTTTCTGTTCAAAGTTTTGTGGATATATCATGCTTTGTTAATGTCTGTTCTAACAATTTGGTTATCGTCGGCAAAGTTACGACAATGCGAAAAAACAATCAAAAAAAGTGATGAAATATTTGCCAAATTGAAAATAATCCGTACCTTTGCAGCGCTTTTGAAAGGAAGCACATCGCGAAAAGCGTTTTGGAGAGGTGGCAGAGTGGTCGATTGCGGCGGTCTTGAAAACCGTTGTACCGCGAGGTACCCGGGGTTCGAATCCCTGTCTCTCCGCAATAAAGGGTGTAAATCAAGCTTTTGCAAGATTTACACCCTTTTTCACGCCCTAAAATCAACTACGGAGGGTGTAGTCTTTATATATGCTTTACTTTTGTTTCTGTAATCAGAACTACCCTACAGGGTAGTGGAAAAGTCTCGCGAAGTATGGAACTTTGCAGCAGAAAACTAAAAAACTATCATACAATGAAGAAGAATATTAGAATTGCAGCGAAAGCTGCTTTATCCCTTTTGATTCTTTTGGTATTGGGATTCATAGGATTGGTCATTTATGCAAAGTACTTCTATAATCGGGATGTAAAAGTAGTCTCTTATTATGCCGATGAACTATGTCTTGGAAAGGAGGCTTTTGAAGCGGAATTTGAAGAAATCTATCAAGTTACTCTGGACGAGTATTCATTGTATCCTTCCAAGCATTTGAACATGGATAGTTTGCATCAAGAGTATGTACGACGAATAGCAAAAGAGGCAAATACACCTGTTGATTTTGGCAAGATATTGAAAGAATATTTTGCTGCACTAAATGCGGGTCATGCCTCCGTTTATCTAAACGATTATACGGCCAATTATGCTCCATTGTATATTGAAGGAAGAGTTTTTATTAATCAGCCTAATTTGTATATGCGTGAAAATGGCTTCCAAGATAAGGATGAAATTATAAGTATAAATAAAATTCCGGTTACAGAATGGATTGCCACGAACGAAAAATATACTCCTGCTTCTACCGAAAAATACCGAAGATTGATGACCGCCCGTAAGCTATTTCGTTCTTGGAGCGATACTATTGCAACCTATCAGGTAATTCGAAATCAAGATACGGTGAGCTTGACGCTCAATCTGAAAAAAGCATCTGCCTTTCATGAAAAACAAAACCCTACTGTGGAATGGACGGTATTACAGGATAGCATTGGATATATTCGCATATTGTCTATGATGGATCCGGTTGTTGATGAATTTGACAGAGCTTATCAACAGGTAAAGGACTTTCCAGATTTAATCGTGGATGTCCGTGAGAATGGAGGAGGAAATAGTGGAAACGGTAAAAAAATATGCGAGTACCTCATCCATAAGCCACAGCCACATTGCGTATCGCCGGATTGGGAAATAATTCCTCGGAAAGATTCATATAAGGGTAAATTATTTCTTCTGACTAGTACATATACCTTTTCTGCCGCTGAAAGTTTCACATTGGATTTAAAAGAAAGTGGTGATGTGACAATTATCGGTGAAGGGACTGGTGGGGATACAGGAAATCGTCCTCGTACATTCCATACTACGAATGGAATTTATTTTCGTTTGCCGACAAGAGAGCCTTTTTTTTCACCAAACGGATTCCCAATGGAGGGAAAAAGTATCATGCCTGATTATAAAGTTTGTCAGAATGTAAATGATTTTATGAAAAACCGTGATACGGTATTGGAGTTTGCCTTAAAAATGATTGGTACTAATAATCAGTAATGAACTTGAACGGAAGAAGATGGAGGAATACATCACTACCCATCCTCCAGTTGCCACTCTGCCGAAGTTCTATATCGTCTTCCTAAATCAGCCTCAGATTGGCTGCGATACCCACGGCCTCAGTGATGTTTTCTGCGTGTAGTTTCTCGAAGAGTTTCTTCTTGTGAAATTTGACGGTATTGGCATCAATGAAGAGAGTTTCTCCAATCTCCGTGTTCGACATTCCTTTGACGGAGAGCTGGAGAATCTCTTTTTCACGGTCGGAAAGAATCAGTTCAGACTGTTTTCTCCATCTTCTGCCCTCGAACGAATAGATATACCGGTCAGTACATGTATGGTCTGAAATAACTACATCTCCGATAGTTTTCTCCGGTGAGAGTGAAACGGTACATAGAGCCAGCCATATATCCCATTGTCACTCAGCAAGATGGGGGTCAGTTTGTGGTGGATAAGATGCGAATGTCTTTCTGAGGAACAGATATGAAAGTTATACTCGATGGACAAGTCAAGTCTTTTTTCTACCGGCTGGTCATAGTAAAACCGGAATCCGGCTTCGTTGATTTCCATAAGACGGTTTATCTCGTCAGACGGAACAACATCAAAATAAAAGGCATAACCTTTCTGTTGCACATCTTCCGGTGAATGACCGCAGAGAAAAAGCGGGTTGGACGATACGTAAAGGAAGTTCTTGCGGTTATAGTCTATGATATACAGACTGTGATTTGTATTGCGGGCCAGAGCCTTAGCCATATCAATACAGAGTCCGGTCCTGTCGTATTCGCAGTCGGGAATGTTCATTTGTGGATTGACGGGATGAAAAAAACTTTTTATATCCTTTTGCATAACTGATTGCGTTTTGCCCACAAAATTAGGGAAATATTTCTGGAGCATGTGGTAAATGACTGTTTTTTATTCAAATCCGGAAAAATAACCTGAGTTTATCATATGAATTTCATGGTATATAAAATGTCAAGTTTACTTTATTCAATAAAATTTGTTTCTGCTTTCCGAAAGCCTTAATTTTGCATGACTTTTACATCAAACAATCATGGAAAATTATATGGCAAAAGCAGCGGATGCCTTTCTGACAGGGCGTCCGTATGGCATACGTCTTGACTTCAAACATAAGGGCTTCGCTCTTTTCAACTACAACATGAACGAGCTTGGCAACCATCTTCCCGGCAGACTGGAAACGCTTCCGCTGGAGGATTTTGACGTGGAGGATATTCCGCTGTGCGGGGAGCGCATTGTCCGAAAGGAAAACATAACGGACATATTCTTCTATGACGAGAAGAGCAACCCGTATTCGGACAACCGTGTGGATATGAAGAAACTGAAAGCATACAACAAATATATCTATCCGCTTTCACTTATTCTGAATAGAAATCTGTAAGATGGAAACAAAAAAGACTTCCGTCAGTGGAAGTCTTTGGAACAGCGGTTTCTTTGCTACTTTCTTTGTCCGCCTTCTGCTCACCGAAAGAAAGTAGGGCGGCTCTCGCCGCCTCTGCCTAAAGTCGGGTGTAAAGTCCCGTTACATCCGTGAAAATCTGCTGGAGCATATCAAAGTACACTCCCTCGTATTTGGCTATCTCCTTGACCTTGATGTCCGCATACTTCGTCAGTGTCTGACGATAGAAATACATGGTGTATGTATCCGTGTCCTCATCCAATATGATTTTCAGTCTGTTGGCTGACGTCTTGTTTCTTGCAAGGCTCATTGTAGTCCGTTGCCCAAATTGATATAGTTACGGCTTCCCGTCATGACGGTAAATCCATGACCGCCCAACTGCTGTAAGATTGTATTCGCTATCATCTGTATATGAATTTAAGTTATTGTCAATGGGTGGCTTTTGCCACCCGATTTTTTTATGCGTTCATGCTCTGCCTTATATGCTCCAATGTGCGCTCGGCAATGGGGCGTGTTTCCTCCGTCCAAAGGTCATAGTCATGTACGGATATTCCCACACTCTGCAAGTCACGGATATAGCCGGACACATAATCTCCCGTAGGGAGGTAAACGAACTGCATCCATGCGTCCCTGCTGTCTGTCAATATAAAATAGTATTTCATGCTCTTTCTGTTTTATGGGTTATCTGTTTCGGGTGCGGGCGGTATTGTGTACCGCCACACCTTTAGTATTCTTTCATTTCGGCAATGGGGGTATATTTTCTGAGCCATTCCACCACATGCACCATGTTGTATTCGGAAGTAATGACTGCCGTATGTTCGTTTATCGGGGTCATTCTTGTACTTTCGTAGCTCTCTATCCATTCCTTTAGTGTTGCCACATCACAAGTATCGGTACACATCATATCCAAAATTCTGATAGGGTCGCTGAATGTCACAATCAAAGTATCATAGTATGCTGTCATAATCTGTCCTCCTTTCCTTTTATCCATTCGTCACGCAGGTGTCTGCACTCCTCCAATGTAGGTCTCACGCAGGAGAAAAGTTCTCCGTCCGTGTGTCGGTAGTCATACTGGAAAAGGGTTGTTCTTTTCCGTCTGATAGTCGTTTGGTACTTTTCGTACTTCTCAGTACCTGCCGTCTGGCAGGTACTCACTCCGTTGATGGTCATTCTTGTTGTCATGGTAGTCATTTATTAAAATTCAACAATCAGCAGTCGGTTCTCCATTACCTTTTCGGGGTCGGTTATCATCCTTTGGGCTACCCAAAGGTGATGCGCTCCGAAGCCGTAGGCGAACAGCCTTCCGAAGTTCTCGTTTTCTGAAAGTTTTGCCATTGAATTGCGGATTTCCTTTTCACTGAAACTCAAGGACAAGGTGTTTATCAGACTGACAAAGATGTCGGTTACTTTCTCGTCCCATAATATCAGTATGTTTTCTATCTTTATTTCCATATCATGTATATTTTGAAGTCTATAAATCAAGCACTCATCCGCTTGCGGATAAGTTCTGCATTGCTCTCTACAAGGCTGATGATGCGGTCGTGGTATTCGGTATTGGAATTGCATACACCTCTGCTCTGTACCACCTTGAATGTTGTCAGTGAAACCTCTACCGTTTCAATTCGTTTGCCGTCAATGGTTGCAGATAGGATAAGAGAGTCTGTCCTCTTGTGATAGCTTCCCACACAATGGTGCATCAGTTTTCCTTCAAGTTGCATTTCTGCCACACTCTCAATGACCTTTACAAGAATAAGGTTGTCGGTAAACACAAGTCCGAAGAACTTGCCTTTGGACTTCAGATAATTCTTTTCGTCCTTGACCAACTGCTCCCTGCGTTGCTCCGCTCTTTCCCTTTCAATCTGTTCTTCGCGTTTTCTGACAAGTCGGTCATGTGTCTTTTTCAAGTCTGTCGGACAAACATATTTTGGGCAGTGGGTGTCTTTCCCGAAATGTCGGAGCAGTCTTACAAGGTCACACCACATGGAGGCATCTGCAATATGATAGCCGTTTCGGATACAGATTTTTATGGAGTTCCAATATTCATGTAAATTGATATTTGATATGACGGCATATCTGAACATTTCTGTCTGTCCCGCTTTAAGCAATGTTTCCTTTTTGCTGTCGGTCAGAATGGCGGTAAAAAATTCGTATGGGGTCAGTTCGTGGAATGCTCCCTTGAAGCCGTTTCGCCTTAATTCGGGAATGATGCGCATTGCCGGATAAGTCTTGTATGCGTCTATGTT
This sequence comes from Bacteroides sp. An19, assembly GCF_002160215.1. Classification (NCBI taxonomy): domain Bacteria; kingdom Pseudomonadati; phylum Bacteroidota; class Bacteroidia; order Bacteroidales; family Bacteroidaceae; genus Bacteroides; species Bacteroides sp. An19. The sequence goes on from NZ_NFKD01000005.1 coordinate 48,855, forward strand.
GTATGCTTTCAGCATCTTGTTGCTGCGCAAATCCATATCGCTCCATTCAGTCCAAAGGTCATAGTACATCGTGTGCATGGCTCTCAGTCGGGCAATAACTTCGGTCTTTCCGTTTGGGGCAATCCACCATTGCACCACCTCCCGAATGGAATACTCAGCCTTCTGTCCCACCTTGTATGTTGCTCCTACCATAAAGTAGCGCAACACTTGATAGCCTTTTCGGGTCGTAATGATTTCATAATATGCGTTGCCCCTGAAAACTCTCTTTCGGGTATCAAGTATTTCAAGTTCCTTTCCGCAATGGGGACAGCTACAGCCACATATAGTTTCCGCAAGAGTGTGTCCGCCTTTCCATCGGTGTCCACATTCCGAGCAAGTGATAGTTCCGCCTTTTGTGCGGTAGGCATGATGCTTGAAGCAATGTTCAAAAGCGTATGCTTTCTGCTTGTCTGTCAGTTCGGGCAGTCCGCTTGACAAACGGACTACCTCTTTCTGTATGCGTGTTCTCGGTTTCATATCAAAAATCAAATAATGAGGGTTGGACTTGTGTTTCTTTTTTCGCTGTCGGCTTGTTGCGGTTCTGTAGCTTTTGGAGTTCCATCTGCTGATATTGGGCAACCGCCTTTCTTCTTGCTTCCTGCTTTTCCTCTTCTGTCAGTTCCACCACATGGTTTACAACTACTTGACATTGTATAGGCTTGCCTACTTCAATCTCGTTTTCATCGTAATAGTGAATGGCTTGTCCGTAAATCTCTCCGTCTGAAAAGCCGTTGCAACCGCTTTTCTGCACATAGTTCAGAATGTATGTGACACAATCGTCTATGTTCTTGGCTGGGTTGCGGTAGCTTTTGGCGAATAGTTCATCTTCCGCTGCTCTCTGCTCCAAAAACATCTGTATGGTTCGTTTGAAATGGTCTGTTCCTTTCATAATCTCAAATTTTAGTCGGGTTGTTGTTCAAATAAAGTATCTCGCAATCTTCCACTTCTGTGGGAAGTCCGAAAAGGGGGTAATGGGTGAAATAAGGCTGTGCGTTCCCTTCTTCATCTGTGAGGGGTGAAACATCTTGTACTTGCCATTGCTTTATCCATCTGTCTATTGTCTGAACTTCATCGTCTGTGAGTGCGGTTGCATCGCCATTGATGATATAGGCTAAACTCCATGTGGGTATCTTTTCCGTTGTCCTGTTCATATCAGTTCCTTTATGTGGTCAGACAATCTCTTGTAAAATCTCTGTGTGGTATTGTGGGGGGCATTCCACCAAAAGAAAACCGATAAAATCCTTTCTCGCTTCCTTGTTGAGTTCGTGGTATAGCCTTCTTAGGGTTGAATGGTTGCCGTTGATGTAGGTTTCCACCATATACTCAAAGATGTTGTCCACCTCGTAAAATCTGCATTGCTGCGCTGCTGTCCTGCTGTATCGTCTTGCCATATCCTTATTTGTTAGATTGTTAATAACCAAATGAAAAAGCCGATTGTCGCCATTACTGAAAATAGGGAGATTAGGATGCCGAACATGATGCTCAACATGCCGAATAGGATTTCTCCTATGATACCTACTACCAAACTGCCAGCACAAAAGGCTATGTTTGATGTTGTCGTTACTACTGCGGATAATGCTTTCCACAATACCTTTCCGATGTCACTCAATATCATTCTCATATTTTCCGATTTTAGATTGTTGATTACCTTGTTCGGATTTGGAGTGGGCGGTTTCTTTTTCTTTTCGCCTCTCTGTATGTCCGATGTTTTCTTGTGACGTCTTCCGACCGCATTGGTCGTTTTCGTTTCGGGGGCTTCTCAAAGGTTAGGGAGTAGGATTAGCAAATTTTTTAGACAAAATACTACCCCTGAAAGGGCGTGGAGATTTTTCGACAAAAAATTTGAGTTCCTAATCCCGTCTTTACCTTTGCCCCATGCAACGAAAATGACACCTGATGCCGTCCTGGATGGCGGCATGGAAACAGAGGCATACGCATAGAGAGGCGGAAAGGAAAAGGGACAGAGGTATTGGCGTGCAGCGCCATGTGGATAGATTAAGGGCGGTGCTACAAATAAGGGGAAAGTTGGCTTTCCGACCGCCGTGTGGAAGTCCTGTAACCGTCATTGTCATGCGTGCATGGCTTGCGGTTACTGGTGTTCCTCCGGTGGTACATTGTCGTAAAACGGGATTGTCTGCCGTTGCTTTGTCTGCAATGGAAGGCAAACTGGTTTTACGACACGGGGCTTTGTAGCCGAAAATGGTCACAAGAACAGATCCACGCTTGGCGTGTCCTGTAGAAGTGGCATTTTCGGCTACTTGTATATGGATGAAATAATGACTGTAAGAACGGTTTTACCGTTTTAGTACAAGCATATAAAAGAAGTGCCCACGGCGATGGCAGTGTCATTTATGACATTGTGGTCGCTGTGGGCTTTTCTTTAGCTTGTACTGTTTCTGAAATCGGCTTTTGCGCATCAGGCAGAAGCGGTTTTCAGAAGGGATTATAGAACGATGTAAAAAACATAAAAAAGAGACTACAATTTGGAATTATAAACAGGAAAATGTACCTTTGTAATGTAATGATAAAGCTTAGACAAGCGAAAGTCTATGAGTGACACAAAAAGACAGTTTTCAGTTACTAAATCGTTACACTTGAAAAATTGAACTGAATTAAAATGTTGATTCATAAGGATTTTGGGGAGAAAGGTTCATAATCCTGTCTCTCCGCTGGATATATTGGAAAAGAGTAGAAAAGTTTCACAAAATTAATTTTGTGGAACTTTTTTTGTTGCCTTGTGTCTGCCTTTTTGCATCAACCGTCACGTCAACCGCCATAGTTACGAGAATCCTCTAAAAAGCAAAAAGCATCGACAATCATCAGATTATCAATGCTTTTCTACCAGTCGGGGTGACTGGATTCGAACCAGCGACCACACGCCCCCCAGGGGCTTATTTTATGATATATGTATTTTGTATTTGTTTGATTTTCAGCATGGTTTTTATTGATAATCAACTATTTAATTTTCTATAAATTTTCTTCTGTTTTGATGGTTTTTGCTCAAAATGTTGTAGATTTGTTGTAGGAAAATAAATATAACACCTATATCTATGGCAACATATAAGTTTATTCTGTTTGCGGGTAATGAACGTAAAGATGGCAGTTTTCCGGTTTCTATTAGAATTACTAAAGAAAGAAAAAGTAAGTTAATACGAACTGGATTGGTTTCAACAAAAGAGCAGTGGAATGAATCTGATGGTCGATTTGTTTCTGATAAGAAAATTGTACCTAAATTTAAAATATGGAATGCAAGATTATCTGAAATAGAAACCCAGATTAATGAAATATTTCGCAACTTTGAAATAGAAAGGGTTGATTGGACTTTAAATCAGTTTGAAGAAGCATTTTTGAATAAGGCCTCAAAAGGTAAAGTAAAGGATTATTTCAATAAGACAATAACTACGTTAAAGGATACTGGTCATGTAGGAAATTCAGTTTGTTATAGTCGTACTTTACATATGCTTGAATTGTTTGATAGTAAGTTTGATAAGAAAGTGTTTTCTGAAATAGACATTAAATATGTAAAGGCTTTCGATGTGTTTCTTCAGAAACGAGAGTGTAAAGGAAATACCCGGAAATATTATTTCAAAGCTCTGCGTGCAATTTTAAATAAGGCTATACAAGATCAGGAGGCTTCTGAAGTCACCTATCCTTTTGGAAAAGGAGGTTTTAATATCTCTGCCTTGGAAGAAGAAACAGCAAAGCGCTATTTGCCACATGAAGATATGGATAAACTGAAACATACTGCTGTTAAAAGTCATGCTCAAGAGCTTGCAAGACGTTTGTTCCTATTTTCTTATTATTGTTATGGAATATCGTTTATTGACGCTGCACTGTTGACTAAAAACAATATAATCCGTTATAATGGTGGAAGCTATATTGTTTATAAACGAAATAAGACAAAAGAAGCAAAGAAAGTAAAACCTATTCAGATTAAGATAACTTCTGAAATTCAGGAATTGATGGACTGGTTTGCTTCTAATACAATTTTGGTAGAAGATTATTTATTACCAATCGTTTCTATTCCAGGATATAAAGGAGAACAATTATATAATCATATTCGTAGCCGTTTTGGACGTAATAACAAGAATTTGGCTAATTTAGCGCAGACTTTAGGGATTACGGACATGAAGCTGACCAGTTATGTGAGCCGTCATACAATGGCTATGACTTTACAGGACAATCAAGTACCACGTGAAGTTATCTCACAGATATTGGGTCATAGTGATTTGTCAACGACCAATACTTATTTGGATAGCTTTGCCAGTAGCGTAATAGACGAAGCGGTAAAAGTATTATAAAGGAAACGGTATGTTATCAACAAATAAAATAAAAGACTTGCTTTTGCATGGCGAGAATAGACAAGTAGAATTTAAGAAATGCACGGATAAGGTTTCGGCTTCCGTGTATGAAACGGTATGTTCTTTTCTGAATGCAGAGGGAGGATATATCTTTTTAGGAGTGGATGATGATGGGGCTATATTAGGAATTAACCCTAAATGCGTAACAGATATGACCAAAAGTATTATCAATACACTGAATAATCCTGAACTGTTTCTTCCTCCAATGCCAATCACGCCGGAGCAGACAGAGATTGACGGTAAGATTATCCTGTATCTGAGTGTGCCGGAGAGTGAACAGGTACATAGATATAAGAACCGTTTTTATGACCGTTGGGGTGATGCAGACAATGATGTGTCAAAGCATACTTATCTGGTTAAGAACATGTTCATGCGAAAAGAAAAGGAGTCTTCCGAGAATGAAGTATTTCCCGATGTAACATTGGCAGATATGGATGAAGAATCGTTCAAGATTATGCGTAGCCACATTTCTATTCATAACTCCAATCATCCGTGGTTGAGCATGACAAATGAAGAATTCCTGAAAAGCCTGTTCTGGGGTAAGCAACGGGGAACAAATAGGGAAGGATATAAGTTGGCTGCCATTCTTTTATTTGGCAAGGAACAGACTATTCTGAACTGTTGTCCGTGGCATCGTACGGATGCCATTTATCGTAGCGTGTCTTACGAGCGTTTCTTGCATCCGCTTCCGACTGACCCTGATATTCGTTACAATGACCGGGATATGATATGCGTAAATTTGATTCAGTCATATATCCGTTTGTTGAATTTCGTGCAACGCAACATGCCTGATAAGTTTCGTTTGGCGGATAATGGAATAGACCGTTTGGACTTACGGGTAATGATATTCAGAGAAATAATCTCGAATACACTTCTGCATCGTGAGTATATCAGTTCATATAGCAATAAGTTCCTCATATTCCGTGACCGGGTTATAACGGAGAATTGGACGAAACCTTTCCAAACAGGAGATATAGATATAAATGACTGGCGTACCCGTACAAAGAATCCGCTAATAACAAAGGTATTCCGTGAAATGAAATGGGCTGAGGAGCTTGGATCTGGACAGAAAAATATTCGGAAATATGCTCCGTTGTACTTTGAAAACTCTGAGATAGAGATTCATAGTGGAGAGGAGTTTGTCTTTTCTATTACTTATCGCGACCCTAAAGAGTTTGAGTTTATGGAAAATATACCGACAAGTCACCGACAAGTCGGCACTAAGTCGGCACTAAGTTGGCAGCAAGTCGGCACTAAGTTGGCATTAAGTCAAAAGGAGATAAAAACTATATTGGAAACATGCTTGCTCGAAAATCCTTTAACTCAGATTATTGCTTTATTCAATTTTAGTGATAGAACAAAGTTTAAGAGGAAATATATAAACCCTCTGATTGAGGAAGGATTGTTGGCAATGACTGTTCCTGATAAGCCTAACAGCCGTTTGCAGAAATATTATACCACTGAAAAAGGAAAATCACTACTATGCCAAGACGGAAGCAATTAATATTCAAGATTCAGGATTTGAAGTGTGCAGTTCATATCATAGAGGAGTTATCCAAGCTGCCTCAATTGAATAATTTTGATATGAAGTCTATAGAATTGACGATTAAAGAAAATAAACCGACTCCACAAATTTTAAAAAAGGATATAGATACACTTGTTGACCGTCTACAGCGTGGATTTTCTGCAAATAAGCATAAATTGACACAGTTGAACGGTTATTATTTGATAACAAATATTCATCTTTCAAAATGGATGAAAGTTACTCCTGCAACTGTGAACAAGTGGCTAAAGGATGGTCTGATAAAATATAGTGAGAAATCATATGATAATCTTAAGTTTTTTGATGTAAATGAGGTTATTTCTCAACTTAGAAAACAAAAGCAATAATTTTTTATCATCTATATAATAGTTGCAATTTGATGCCATTTTAAGGACTTTTGATGACAGCTCCTTGAAATGGCATTTTCATTTGTCTTTAAATGACGGTTTTTGTCATTAAATGTCATAGCTTGTATATATGTTTTCCTGTTTGAATACTATTTGTTTTTATAATTTCTTTGTCTTGAAACCTCTGAAGTAATAGGGGTAAAATCGAGTAGTTAATCCGCAAAATGTTTGATTATGGCAGGTATTATAGTTGCAACAGAAGAACAAATTGAAGAAATCGTATTCAGAGCTATTTCAAAATATTATTCAAGGAATAATAAAGAAACAATTTCATCTGGATTACCTGATACTTTGAATTTATCTAGTGCATTGAAGGTATTGGATGAGCATGGATTTCCTACTTCTAAAGCTAAGCTGTATAAAATGACTTCACTCGGACAGATTCCTTTCATGAAGTATGGAAACAAACTGGTTTTTTCTCGTAAATCTCTTGTAGAATGGGCACATGAACAGTTAGTGTCTGGTAGTACAGATAAAGTATAATCTGGTATAAGTATTCATATGGAAACATATTATCATATAGTATCGGATATCAATGTTGTTAACCTGTTATCAATTCTGCATTTCAAAGTTTACACTTCCGGTTTACACTAATATGAAATAGATAAAATTTATATACTTGATTATCAGGATGTAATGTATTTTTAGATATTATCTGAAATTAAGGCATACTATTTTCACTACTATAAGTATATACTCTTAGAGTGCGCACAACGGGAGTATCGATTTATTCACTTAAACATTGGAATTATGTCATATATAGATAATGAGATACTCGAAAGACTGATAGGTACAATGGTAGAGGGATTTGCCCGCATTGAAAAGAAACTGGACCAGATGAACCGTCTGAAAGAATGTATGAACGGAGACAGGCTGCTTGATAATGTGGATCTGGCAGAACTCCTTGGTGTGTCACAAAGAACCTTGGCACGTTACAGGCAAGAGGGCAAGATTAAATATTACTCGGTGGAAAAGAATGGGAAATCATTCTATCTTGCCTCAGAGATACAGAGTTTCCTGCTTCAGCGTGGTAAGAACGTAGTAAATAGTAAATAGCAAATAGACTAAGTGACCGTATTCTGATGGAAAGATGATACGGTCACTTATGCATTATACCGGGATTGCGGTCATTTTCAATGTATCCAGATTGACATAGACACCGCGATACAGTGTCTTTCCTTCCTTGAACATTTTCCAGAGCAGGTCACATCCGATATGTGCCAGTGTGGAGTTAATGAACAGATCCTGTTTTTCCAGGGCTTCCGCCAGAGAACAGCTTGGTCCTGATTCTTTTTCCTTGATTTTCGCATAGTCCACTTCCTCGGTGATGACATTCATTTTAGGCATGGGAATATATTCCTGTGAAGAAGGTTGGAGAACTTTCTCACGTACCGTCCCGATGATGACCTGTCCTTTTGTCTGGCTGTTCCCGAAATCCATCCAGTATATGGGAGCCGAATGGTCACTGAAGTTTTCTTTGCGGACTTTCTTCAGGAACTTCCAAAGCGTAAGACGTGAACGTATATTGTCCGTACAGGTTATGATGATATTTGCTGTGCTGTCTTCAGAAAAATTCCTGGTAGGAAAACATTGCGGTTCGGCAGTCCATGCGTATCCGAAGAAACGGTTGATGCGTGTGACTAGTGATACGGCCTTGTTCAGTCCCAGTTCCGTCTCACTGAAAAGCTGGCGTCCTATATTGGCCTGGCTTACTGTGTCGGGATCGAATACGGTGACATGCAGTCCCGGATGGCCCAATGCTTGAAGTGCCATGCTCATGCGTGCCAGATTGGTTATCACTTGTGAGCCTGTACCTCCGGCTCCGATGACGAATACTGTTACCGGATGACGTGGATTGAGCAGGTAGCGGTCGGTAAAATGTATCTTTTTCATGGAAGTATGTCTTTAAGTTTTTTATTCATGGGCTTGAGTTCGTTCATGTCAAACGGATTGTTTCTTATGTTCTCGGTGACGATGACAAGATTTGAAACTGTAGGATTCACATTTCCTCCCAGATGGGAGAATTCAGTCAGCCAGAACCGTTTTTCCCAGTATTCCAGCAGGGAAAGGAAAGTCGGGTTCTGTGGCTTTTCCAGAGAACTGCTGCCAAGACAGACACTTGATCCGGTCACGTTGAAGAACGGGGCACGGAACAGCGGAGTCGTCTCCATCGGACGTTTTCCCTTGAAGGCGAATACGTCCATGCTTCCGTTTCTTACATGGTAGACAATTCCCGGCAGATTGAACATGCCGTCCTGTATATTGAGATCCTTGTGAAAGAACATCTGTCTCTTTCCGGGCGGATTGTACCAGATATATTCTTCCTGTCCTTTTCTCGGATTGCAGGCCAGCATGTTATCGGGGACTCTTCCTGCCGGTATCCCGCTCATTTCTTCCGTGTAGGATTCCAGCAGGGTATTCATGAATTCGTATGTGACGGGGATACCTGCCCTCATCTGTCCGCTTTTTCCGATGGGACGCAATTCTATGAAGTACCTGGTGTCAGAATTTCTTCTGTCTTCATACTTGTAGGCTATGATAGCCGCCTTCGGCACCATCATTTTTTGAATATTTTGGGTCAGTTCATTCATGATGTTTATAAATTATAGGTAACATGTTCTACAAATTTCTCAAACCATTTTGAGAACCGTTCCGGATAATTCTCTGGTCTGAACAGTTTTTCAGTTTCCGGTGTGATGAAGGTAAATGATACGGGAGTCTGGTTATATGTTTCCTGACAGTCAGTACTGAAACAGCTTTCCATGTCTTTGGTAACCGTATCCGTAATGGAATATGTAAGCAGAATCTGATATTCGAGTGGTGGCGGCTCGAAATCCCTTTCCTTTTCGCTTGCATAATCATAGTCATAATTCAAGATATAAGGGCTGTCCTTTGCAATCAGGGACAGCCCTTCGGTAATCAGTTCCAAAAGTCTTTTTTCCTTATTGCAGGAAGGATTATAGTTGCGGATATGTTCTTCCAGATTCCTACAGAAAGCCCTGGAGTACATCCGGCACAGCTTCCTGTGGATTCTCCCTTTCTCATATGACCTGAAAAGCTTTTCCTTTCTATACAGATTCTTTTTCTCTTCCTCATCAAGCTGTTCAAAGTCCACATAATCGATACAGACTTCCGACATCTCAAAATAAGGGGTATCGGTTATATCCATCATCCTGTGATATTTGATGAACCGTCTGATGAACTCCAGTGTGATCCTTTTGATTTCCCCTTTCAGTCTTTCCGTAAAATCTATCGGTATAAGGAACAGGGTGTAATCAGGCCATTCATGGAAATGATAGATACAGAACTGGAGCCTGTCACCGACAAGTTCCAGATTTACATGATGAGATACTATGGAATCCAGCGCATTATATAGCAGGCATATTTTTTCTCTTATGGAAGTCCTGCCTGTAGGATGGTATGGCAGCTCCACATCCAGGAGCTGCGCATACTTCATGGCTGAACGGTACAGGAAATCAAGATTCTCTTTGGTGGTGACATTTACCGTTACATCCCTGTCATTCTCCACATACAGGTCGGGAGCGATGGAAGGTATTCTCGTGTTCAGAAAACCATGAGGCTTTCTGCTGGAGGGAGTTTTCTTTTCTTTCTGCTCCTGATGCCCCGGCTTATGTCCGTATTTTCGAGTTCCGATATGATAAGTCTGGCTAAATTTTCCAAAGCCCGTTCCGTAAGTTGTGTACATGGTTTTTTATTTTTACGTTGTCCTTTTTTCATGTCCTTACCCTTTTACTCCGATGGTTGTCTTGAATTCATATACCGCCCGGTCGTCTTCGATTTCCGGTCCGTGTACGGTCGCGGTGGTCAGTTCCGGATAGTTCATTGAATAGAAATCCATCACTTCAGCCGGAGACATGTTTACGTTCGGATCGTCCAGTACGATTTCCTGACTGTTCTTCTTCATCTTGAATACTCTTTTCATTCCTTTAATTTCCAGTGCCATATTGTTTATTGTTTATTGGTTTTACAAATCATTTATTTTTATATATCAGCAGTATACCATTTCTACCTGTGCCTCGTCCTTCATACGGTACTCAGCCGGAAAATCCGGATATTCCGCATACGGGTCCTCTCTTAGAAGTTCCCTGTCATTCTCGTCTTCCGGATCGAAGCAGAATGTATCATGGGCTGTCGGTGCAGTCTGGTATTCCCGTCCGTTTCCGTTCTGTACCTGTGCCGTTCCGTTCGGTATATGGCCGTTTGCCGGCTGTCGTACCTGTTGTGGTGGATAAGGAACCGCCTCAGGCTGGTAAGCCTGCTGCTGCGGATAGGGCTGCATTGTAGTTCCTTGCGGCATACCTGTTCCTTGCATCACTGGACGGTTTGGAGCAGGTTGGATATATGCTCCGTTCGTTCCATATACCGGTTGAGGCATTTCCTGTGGAATCTGTTGTGGAGCAGGCTGCATGACAGGTTCAGGATTCATAGTATGGGTCTGCTGCTCCGGGAATATGCTTGTTTGCATTCCGGGCTGTGGCTGACCGTTCATGCTGCCTTGTGGTTGGGGAATTACCGGCGCCGGTTCCTCTGCCATACCGAACAGACTTCCTTCGCTGGCCTGTTTCTGTACTTCCTGCATCCTGGCATCAATCTCCTTCTGTTTTTCGGCAGAAGCCAGAACCCGTGCCTGTTTCAGCCATGTCATTGCTTCGGAGAACCTTTTTGCGGCAGTTGCATCATCAGCCTTTTTGAGGAGCTTTTCCATCTTTTCCCGTTTTTCCCTGGCTTCCTTTGATTCGGCCGGTACTGTTGGAGCCTTGGATGATTTGGCCTGTGCCGTTGCCTTTTCTGCCTGTTTCTCGAAATTTTCCGCATTGGCAAGCAGTCCCTGTACCTTCTGTATCGGTTGGAGTATGGTCTGCAGGAAACCCATATCCAGTTCTGCCGGTGTTCCGTTCACTACCAGCGGCACCATGTTCTGCCGCGTATCCTCTTTCAGGCTGTTCCGCCTTGGCATGACTGCTACGCTCAGGCTGTTGTCCACTTTACGGATATTGATATTCAGATCCGTACCTGCTGTAATCATCTGATAAATTGATTGAAAAAACATAATTGAAAAATTTTATGGTTATACATAAGATTCCTTGAAGAATTCTTTCAGGACATCCTCCCTGTCCGGTCTGCTTGCAATATCACGCAGAGATTCCAGATAGTAGCCGATGTTTTTAGGTTCATCAACTGTATTGGGCAGACGTCTTTTGACCGGTCTGATATGTTCGTTCTGTGGCCATACAGCCGGCATGACAGGAGCAGAAGATATACATGTACTTGTTTTCATATCTGTTGGTTTTATTGGTTAGAAAAACAGGAGTCCGACAATGAAAAAGATAAATGCTATCCTGACAATCAGTAGAAGAGCTCTGAAAAGAAATCCTATGATTCCTCCGGTGAGCAGGAGCATTGCAATCATACCTGTAGGCATGATACCTTTGTCTGTCAGCATAAGTATTCCGATAACCAGTACCAGGGTTACCGCATGCTTGCTGATACTTTCGATAATCTGTAGTTCCATAATCCTTAATTTTATGAATGAATAATCCCATCGGGATGTGTTTTCCCGATTTTATAGGCCTCCGGCCTCTTGGATTGCCTTTTTGCGCAAGGCCTGGCAGGAAAAAATACCGGAGCGTAGCGAGGATGATTTTTTCCTGTCCAGCCAAGCCCATGAGGGCAGCCTTGCGACAAAAGGCAGGCAATCCAAGACCTTTGCCGCTTAAAAGCGGAAAAACAGATTCTTTTCTGTACGGACACAAAAAATGCAGACCTTCCGGCCTGCATTCTTGTGGTTATATTGATATGGATGTTATTCTTCTTTTGTGGAATAGGTGTTGAAAATGTCATCGGTCATTTCCTTGGCGAGAGTCCTGATCCTATTAAGAAAGTCCTGCCCGGTTATCATTCCGCTTTCAAGTCCGGCCAGCTGTTTTTCCCAGTCTGCTGTAAGTGAAGTATCCGCAATTTTCTTTCCACGGATGGTTTCGTAGGTGAACATGCCTTTCGGGGTCGGAACGATATATTTCCCTGAATAACGGATATACTTACGGTTAACCAGTGTACGGATGATATTGGTACGTGAGGATACCGTGCCCAGTCCGTTCTGTTCCATGTATTCCACCAGTTCTGCATCCGTGAACGGATTTACCGGCAGCTGTTTCTTGTGCACCATGTTGCATCCGCATACATTCAGGGTATCACCTTTCTCCACTTCGGGGAGTTCTTTGACGGAATATTCCGATGTCGGGATCATGTCGGAACGCATGAACACATCATGCCAGCCGGCTTCAATGATTCTTGTTTGTTCGGCCTTGAAATGTTGCGCTGCACAAACCGCTTCAACATTTGTCGTTTCTATGCGGCATGGAGCCATGAATGCTTCGAGCATCCTTCCGGCTACAAGTCTGTAAACCTGCATTTCCTTTTCGGACATATTTCCGGGACGGATACCTGTAATGATGATGGCATGATGTACATTGGCTTTTTCTGCGTTTATTACGTGGCGGGACAAACCGGATATGTCAATACCTCCAGTTCCTTTAGCGGCAGGGAACAACTCCCATGATAGCAAACGCGCCATGATTGGTGAAAGCGAGTCAAACACATCTTCCGTCAGATAACGGCTGGAAGTCCTTGGGTAGGAAATCAGTTTCTTTTCATAAAGGGACTGTGCGATGTCATACACCTCTGATGCGGTATAACCATAGCGGATGTTCGCTTCCTTCTGAAGTTGTGTCAGGTCAAGCAGATCCGGTGGAAGTATCTCCTTTACGCTGTGTCGGATACCGGTAATCAGTGCCTGATGCGCCAGCTTGCAGTCTTGGAAAAACATTGCAGCGGATTCTTTGTCGGGAAGATCCTGTGTGCGGCGCATCTTGAAAAGGATGCCGTCCTTTTCAAGGCTGATATAGATGGGCCAGCTGTCCGATGAAATATGGTTCTCCCTTTCACGGTAACGTCTGCTGATGGCAGCCAGTACCGGTGTCTGCACCCGTCCGAGTGAGTTGTTGCCGAATCCCGTCGCCTTGCACATGGCATAGCTGGCGTTGATTCCGAGAATCCAGTCCGCCTTGTTGCGGCTGTCGGCAGCAAGGAACAGGCTGTCGTAACAACTGTCCGGTTTGAGATTTTCCATGCCTTGACGCACAGATTCGTCGGTGAGAGAGGAAATCCACAGACGGAAACAAGGCTGTGTACAGTTCAGGTATTGATAGACATAGCGGAATGTCATTTCCCCGTCACGGCTGGCATCGGTAGCCGCAATGATGGTGTCACATGCCTGGAACACCCTCTCGATTACCTTAAGTTGGAGTACGGCATCAATCTCCGGTATCCATCCGTTCTCGGTGCGTGTATGCCGTACCATCAGCTCAAATTCGGACGGGATGAAGGGAAAGTCATTCCGTTCCAGTTTTTGGGCTCCGTAGTCCTTCGGCATGGCCAGTGACAGCATGTTCCCGAAAGTCCACGTAACCATGTAGCCGTTTCCTTCCACATATCCGTTTCTTACTCTGGTTGCACCGATGATTTTTCCGATTTCTTTTCCTACACTTGGTTTGTCTGTTAATATGGCAATCATGATAAATTCTGTTTTTATATCTTTCCATACGGACTTACCGTATGGAAAGAGAGATGATACATTATGGATTCTTATTTATTCACCTGAAGGGTTGATACCGTTTACGCTGATGACCGGATTTCCATTCTCGTCTTCAATCAGACTGAGTGTGGCGTCCATGGTCAGTGAAAATACAGGAGTCTTGATTTTAATGGACATGACATTGGTTTCCTCTCCCTGAAGGAGCAGGTCCATGTTTCCGTCCTTTTCAATTTGCGATCTGCTGATACCTACCGATTCCAGTTTTCCCCAGTCGATTTGTTCAGCCTTGTAGATATGATGATTGGTCTTGTTCATGTTCTTTCCTTTTTTAGTAATTGATGATTTGATTGATTTGAATTCTGTTCTGCTCAGACAGCCTGTTTTGCTCCCTTCTTCTGTTCCTGCTGCTGGGTATTGTCAGTCTGTGAAGCACGCTGTGAAGTATTGCGACGGACATCCGGATTCTCCTGGAAGAATTGCATCTGTCCGGTATTGGCATTGATTTTTATGTATGAATCGAACTGTTTGCCGTTGGGGCCTTTCATACCCGTTACGAGAATAGCCTTTCCGTCCTGAAGATTTGCTCTTTCCTGTGCCGAAAGCAGGTGTCCGTAAACCTCAGCCGGGATGGTAGGTGCCTGTCGTTCGTTGAAACCGTCCGGAGTTCTGGAATACTGTGGCCTTCCGCTTACAAGGTCCAGCTTGACGAATGACGAGAATTCCTCCCCTTTGCGGTTGATCATGTTCTCAAGATAGATGGGCTGCCCTTTTCGTAACGCTTCCTTGTCCTCCGGTGTGAGCTGTACCGAACAGATTTCCTTCGGTATGTAGATTTCTCCCGTTTCCGGATTGTGGCGCGTATATTGGAGCCCGCCTGTAACCTTGTCCATGGTAACGAAGGAGGAAAACAGTTCGCCGTTCTTTCGTTTCATATCCTCTACAAGGATGGTGTGTCCTTCGTTCAACGCTTTGAGCTGCATGGGAGAAAGCGGTACACCGCCGAGCGTCTGCTGGTTGAAGGCCTGGTCTTTCGGGAAGATAAATTCGATGCCTCTTCTTTCCGCACTGTATTGCAGATTGGCATTAAACTCTTTACCCTGATTGGACTTCATTCCCTCTACGAATATCTGTTCTCCGTTTTTCAGTTTCTGGATTTCGTCCGGAGTCAGGGTTACCCCTTTGATTTCATTCGGGATATAGACATGCTCCTGTCGGACGGCTACCAGTTCGTTGGTATTCTTGTCGATGGAAATCAGACACGGCTCAGTTGTGTTGCCACGTAGGTTAAGGTCAGCCACGCGTCCCATGTTCCCGCTTTCACGCAGGTTCTTCTTGTCCTCTTCCGTGAAGATATGTCCGAAATAAGGACGTTCCAGTTCCGGTTCTTTTCTGATACCGTGGATGCCCAGCATGACCTGTCCGCCGTTGGATATGAATGAAAGGCGTGCGTCCAGCTTGGCGGTCAATACTCCCGGAATATTGAGTGTCAGTGGCATGGTCTTGCTGGTCTTGTATCCTTTCAGCATACTGTCAAGCTGTCCGGATTGTTCCAGCATTTCCTTGGAAACGCCGAATTTGCCCAGTTCTTCCCAGTTGATCATGTTCTCGTTGTAGCGATACGTGGGTGTCTGCTGGCGTTGCGGTTCCTGCTGTTCACGTCCCTGTGCGGCAGCTTCCACCTGTGATACCTGTTCAGGCTGTGCCTGCGCTGTCTGTTCCTGCTTCTTTGCCATTGTTGTTTCCTCCTCTTTTGTTTGACTGTTTTTCTGATTGTTTACTTTCGGTACGATTTCATAGCGTTTCAGAAACTCCTTTACCGCGTCTGTTTTCTTGCCTTCGGCCAGGTCCTTGAGAGCCTGTTTGTTCTGCTTGTAATCGTTGAAGGTCATGCGGATAAGCCTGAAATGCGTAGGTTCCTTCAGCTGGCTCCAGAAATTCTTGATGAAGTTTTCAAGGATACTCGAATTCTTATCGAATTTCAGGAATGAGTTCTCGTTCTTCTCTTCCGGTGTAACCGTCTGATAATTGCCTTTCTCGTCCGCCTTGCTGATTACTCCCAAACCCTCCTTTGGGTCATTCTTGTTATGTACCAGCAAAAGCTCGTCAATTTGTTCCACATAAGGCTTTTCTGATTTCTTAGTCCGGCCTTGCCTTTTTTCCTTGTCAGGATTGTTTTCTTGTGCCATAATCTTTTGTTTTGAGTGACTACTTGATTTGTTTCACAGTCCAAATGTAAAGTGATAAATTGAATAAATGATTGATTTATAAATAGATGGCATCATAAGTCATTAGATGTCATCAGATGTCATGCTGGAGATAGGAATGAATGTAGAAACAGCAGGAAAAAAGAATGAAAAGAGGTAGGAAGGGTAGGAGTAAAAGCATAGCGAAGCCACCGGACTATGCAGATCGGAGGGAGCTGAAATCCCTGTCTTATATTGGGAGTTGATAAGCAGGCTATGTTTTTATTATTGAGTAAGGCGGATTTTCATAGTATTTATGAGGCCATATATGGAATATAAGGATAGCCGCCTTTGATTTACAGCTATGCGTCACGTCGGTCGCAGTTAATCCCTGTAATCTTTCATTTAATGCCAATCCGTTTGCCGCCGCATTCTTTTTCAGGTGAATTTTCATGGCGTCAGCCATAAAGAAAATTCTCCTGAAAAAAGGAATAAATGCGGCTGGCAAATCAGGATTGGGATTTACCTTTGATGTAAGGGATAGACTATATTTGATTAATCAAATTGAATTTCTATTTTTACCAGGAGTGTAAGTCTTTATTTGGAAGAAATCAATTTCAGAAAGGTATTGCCGATTGACATTTCAAATGATTGTCGGCTAAATGTTTGTATATCATTAACAATCAGATTATGCTTGGTGATTGTTTTACTTATGACATTAAAAAGGAAACGTTGTTCTTCAGCAAGGAGTTTTTGATACTTTTGTGGAAATTCACTCATATATTCATTTGCTGAGGATATGAATTGCATATAATGCAGTAATCCGATTTTATCCTGTTTGTCTGGGAAATTATGGATTGCCCGTTCAATAGGGTTCTTGTAATTCTGGATAAACTCACTCCATTCTTTATCTGCCAAAAGTTCCATTTCTGGAGATAGGGCAGATGAAGGAAAGAAACAATTTTCTATAACCGTGTTGACTAATTGATTTTTTGATGGAAAATAATGCATGACCGCTCCTTTAGACTTGTTTACAGCTACGGCTATATCACAAAATGAGGTGTGCTTTATTCCTTTAGAAATGAATAGCTTGTACGCTTCATTAATTATTCGTTGTCTTAAATTAGGGTCCATCTCATAGCTACGTTATATAAAATAATAGCACAGATGCAATCAACAACCCAAACGCGGTAGTGGAATACCTTAGAGATGAAGCTGACGCACCTGTGCTATATATGAATATAGCGCAAGCTGTCATATCCCATCTTATCTCTTTGAAATTTTCCACTTTTCGTTTGAAAGATGATATATGATACTATACTATGTCTTTTTTTATCTGTGCAAAAATAAGTGATTTATTGTTTATTTCCAAACTTAAACCACACTTAATAGTACTGTTCCATAAGAAAAACGTCCGCTTTCAGGAACAATCAGTAGTATTTTTTCGCCAGATTTAAGTTCGTGTGTGTTCCAGAACTCATCCAAAATCGCAAATATGGCTGCAGAAGCGATATTGCCGACCTTTGGTAAATTTGTGAACCATTTGCTTTCGTCAATTCCGATTCCTGCTTGTCTCATTTCATTTATAAGTTTATCATAAAAGAACATTGAGGAAAGATGAGGGAGCACATATGAGATTGTATCTGGTGATATATTGTGTTTATCCAGGCAAGATTTGATATGTTTTACGCAATATCGTACGACATTATCTCTTAATAGTTTTACATCTTGTTTTACGACAAATAATGAACGTTCTACCCTTTCTTGGCTACTGAATGATTTCCAGCCTTTCAGTTCTCCGTCATCGTTACTTTCTGCTCCCATGAACATACATGTGGGTAGTTCATTTGCAAATGAAGTCATCTCAATCCACTCTATTTTTAAAGCTTTTCCTTTTCCTGGATCATTTTGGAGCAATACAGCGCTGGCACCATCACTTAACATGAAACGTAGAAAATCTTTTTCAAGTGCCATATAGGGCTGTGTACCTAAGTCTGCGCACTTTTCATATTCCATATCATAATTTTTTGAGAGAAGAGTTGCAGATGTTAACTCAGAAGTGCTACATACTGCATTTCTTTTTTCTCCAGTAGCGATTGCCCAAAAGGCTGTCTTGAATGCCTGAAGGCATGATAAACAGATACCTGAAGCAGAAAATATTTCCATCGGCTTATTTCTTAGTAATCCATGAACCATAGAGGCATGAGATGGAAGCATCTGGTCTGGACTTGATGTCGCACATGTCAACAATTCAATATCCTGCTCTGAAACAGAAGCGGTCTGTAATAGTTGTCGTATTGAACTTGCTGCCATTCCTGCATTTGTATGTGTAATTTCTTGATTTTTTGTGAGTGCATAATAACGTTGTTTGATACCATTCTGTTTTAAAATAATAGGTTTGACTCTTGAATGTTTTCCAGCAATCAATCCTAAAAAGTCTTCCATGTCTTCATTTGAGACTGGTTTATTAGGGAAATAGCAAGATGTTCCCGTAATAAAAACATCATTTTTCATTTTTATTTGTTTTTGATTAAGAAATATGTAAAAAACAATTGTTCTCTTAAAGCATTCACATCCAGTCCATTCCTTAATGAATCTTGATATGATTTACCCAAGAAAATCAATCTGATTTGTTGAACAAGCAAATCGGTATTGCAAGTGCTACGTATTTCACCCTCTTTCTGTGCCTTAACAACAACAAGTTTTAATTGTGCTAATTCATTCCTTTCAATTTCATTCAATGCCTGATGAAATCCGGGATAATTTTTTTCAGCTTGCAAAATCAGAGTCATATACGCACGTGTTCCATTAATATTTGCTTCTGGTAGAACAATGTGGGAAAGGTTTTCCATTACCTTTGCAATATTGTTAATGTATTGATTGAGGTATTCGAATAAAGACAGATTGGACAGATTGTTTGATGCCTGTTTTATTCTTTGCACATCTAAGATGTAGAAGTTGATTACATCAATAAACAATTCTTGTTTTGTCGGGTAATGATATGACATACATCCTCTTGACAAACTGAGACTGTTTTCTATATCCTTCAGAGGGACCATGCTGTAATCTTTTGTCAGAAACTGTTTTAATGCGGCCTCTCTGATTAATGCTTTTGTTTCTGAACCTTTTGTTCCTTTCATGACATTTGTTTTTAATATCTCACAAAAGTAGTTTTTTTTGGGGTGAAAATACATTTTATTTTCATATTATTAGTATGTATCTGTAAAAGAACCTAGTGAATAAAAGGCATTTATGAATCAAAAAGCTTTTTCATAATACCTTGTGCTACATCTTTTTATTTTTTTTATCCTTTATCGTAGCTCTTTTTTTTCTATATTTGTTTTAAATAAGCCGATTAGTCGGTTTGTTTGGCATAGAGGAACCCAAACAGAAAGTGGAATTTCAAATTGAGATGTTCCTCTATGTCTTTTTGTATTCCATCTTCTGCAATAAATCCTTTTATTTACCATAAAAAACCGACCAGACGGTTTTTATTGCAAAAATATAAATATTCTATATAAAAACAAAGGGAAAAGCCAATAATGCATCTTGCCAATTGGGATATATGGACAAAATACATTATTGTTTTTCCCTGTGAGGAACGATATGTTATTGAATTTATCTTGGAATCATTTTTACCTTGACTTGTGTCCCCTGAGAGTTCAGGATGCGGACTGGAGTCTTTTCGCCTGCTTTCAGATAAAAAAGAAGATAATCTTTTGCACGTTGAGATTCGAATAGACCTTTTTCATGGTATTCAGCAATCCA
Source organism: Bacteroides sp. An19 (assembly GCF_002160215.1). Taxonomy (NCBI): domain Bacteria; kingdom Pseudomonadati; phylum Bacteroidota; class Bacteroidia; order Bacteroidales; family Bacteroidaceae; genus Bacteroides; species Bacteroides sp. An19. The sequence continues at coordinate 68,771 of NZ_NFKD01000005.1, forward strand.
TCTTTGAATTACAGGAATTTGCCATCTGTTCATCAGCATATAGTATCCAAAACGATATTCCGGATCGCCCAAAAAGATATTGAGTTTCAGATAATCCCACCAAAACTGCTTCTTGTTTTTACTTTTGGCGTTAAGCATGACTACCTGACTATGGAAGGTTTCACGTGGATAATCCGGATAATATTCCCAAACAAACATGTCTGGAACAGCATTTTCATTGTCTTCCTTAGAAGGGATGAATGGCTGCAATACTTTCATGGAATCCTGTATTTTTTCGTATGTCTGGGTTTCGTATTCCTTGTAGTATATTAGACAATCTCTTAAACGTGAGGATGTATGATGTATCAGTGCAGTCCGTGCCCCAGTACAAGATTGGGAATTATTGTTTATAGCTGCCAGTTTTTTCATAAATCGGATTTCCGCTTTGGCTTGTTCCTCATGATCCTTTTTCATAAATGGATAATCCTGCCAAGCGATTTTCCTCATAGAACGGTGCAAGCTGGGAAGCTGCAAGGCTCCGTAAGCGCAGAAAATGGAATCACGGATAATCTTGTATATAGGGGTTCTGTCGCCTTCGTGTGCCACGTAAGGAAGATGATTTATGCTAAAGAGCTTTTCACCTTCCACAATTAAATCAGCTGAAATCGTCTTGCCTTCGTCCAAACGGCCTTGAATTTTGAAATTACGTTCTTCTTTACTGAAAAAGTCAACAGGTTGTACTGCCACTAACGTTACACAGTAATTGCCGTTATGTGGTGTGTAATCAACATTTTGCGGTGTCAATTTGGAAGCCAGTTCGTTCAGTAACTCAATTTTTCTGCTATTATTCATAGTTTGTTATCTAATTAAGTGAAACATATTGTTAACGATGCAAATGTAGGGATTGGTATTTGGATAAGAGTTCCAAATCTTGATAAAAATCATTGCAAGGTTAACTTGTTATTCGAAATTTGTCCTGCTTTTTATTTGAAATATATAGTTTATATTTGAGAATGAAAAGATGATTGTTGTTTATTCAAGAATAGTATATTTCAATTAGATGTTTTAAAATCGTTATGGAATATTGCATACTCCATAACGATTTTTCATAAAAAGTATAAGTCTGATATGTAGTGGAAATCTGTCATGTTAAAAAATAAAATTAGCTGGCATTAAAAGGACGGATTTCGGAGAGGTTTTCATTGCCACTATCAATAAATCTATCAAGCACTTTAATCATAACAATAGGTATATTTTCCTTCCACAATATTTTTGCATTCAGCTCTGTACACACCAATGCAGCCTGTTTGAGTTTTTCCTCTAGATATGCTCCAGTTCTGATATATTCATTAAGAAGGTTTCTGCTCTCCGCTAATTTGATTACAGAGGCATACAGCTTATATTGCTCATTGATACATTCCAAATGGAACTTATCCTTAACCGCAGAAGGTGGATCAATTAATTTCAGTTTGGGCAAGTCTGACCTATTTAAAATAATTACGGTATTTGTAAATTCTATAGTGTAGTCTCCTGGCAAACTATACAATAATCTATTGTTTGGGGATTTGAACTGATACTCGTTTTCCTGCTGTAAATTCTGAGGGTAAGCATTGTACCAGTTAAAATGAAATCCGATGATTACCTGTTCGTCGGTCAGCCTTAAAGCCTGAAAGGCCTTGTCAAGATTTTCAGGGAAAACCCTGTATTCTCTTTTAGATAGATATTGGAAACTTCGGAGCCAACAGTTTCTGAAAGAGTGTAAGGTCGCGGCACTGAAAGATTCCTTGAAGTTGACATATCCTATTGTCTTGTCTATACAGAATGCTTCTGCTGGCATTAATTCCCGTATTCTTCCAATACAATCAAACTTGTTGTAGCTGATGTCCTCATCAGTGGTTATGTCAGATACTTTTGTAATCCACTCCATTTCCTGGTTAATACTATTTGATGCTATCTGATAAAAATCGTGAATTTCGTCTTCAGACAGCTGTTGAGTAATTTTTTGATGTTGGATTGCGGAAGTGAGTGAATGCGCAAGTATTTCCAGTACAGTCTTCAATTTATTTTTAATCCTATAAATCTGTGACTGATCCAATGGTATTATTGTTTTGACTTCTTCTAGTGGAATGGAGTTCTGTTCTATCTGTTTTAGAATAATTGGAACATTATTCAACCATTCATGCTTCTTTGACAAGGATTCAGGAAGAGCTGGCAGTGCATAAAAATCTTCGTAAGTATAAGAACGGTTAAGGGTTGACAGACGTAACATTAGGATATACAGATATTTCTGTATCCAACCGTTAATTATGCTGTTGTTGCGTACGCCAGCCTGAAGGCCAAAGAAAGGATATTTCTGCTCATACTTGTACATTGAATCGGGACTTGATGAAAGTAAATCCATATAAAGTGGAATGATTTCAGCTAGTGAACCTGGAATCAGTACATAGTGAGGGGGCTGGCTATTTGTGAAATACAGAAGCTGATTCAGAAGTTCGTGTTCTTTCCTAAATAATAAAAGTCCTCCTAATGCGATATGAAATTCCTTAAATTCATTCCGTTCTTTTTGTCTTAATTCTACCATTTTACTGTCAGCAACAACTTGTCCAGACGTGGTATAGGAAACGTTTATACGTTCTTCAAGTTGGATAGATGGAAGATGGAGAAACAGGTGTGAATGGGCAGCATTCCAATATTTGAGAATCCATTCACTACGTTTGTAGAATAATTGCTGGTTCAAGCAAGTCCAGATTGTGCGGTAGGTATTCTGATGCATTATTGTAAACTGAAAATCATCCAGCATTGCATTAACAATGTCATTACCGTTTTTTATGGAAACCGCTTCCTTTTGTTGCATACATAGTTGCTCATTTACGGAGACAATACCTTCGTATAACTCTGGCGGATACTCCATTACAGTCCATTGTTTACCTGCACGTAAAGATACAATCCAGTCATACAATTCCTGATAACAATTGCGTAATACATCTACGTTATTTTGTTTAAGCATGGCAATAAAAAACTCGAACCATGCTTTTCTGGTCTCTTGTGGGATATTGTTTCTTTTTATAAGATGATTTTGTAACCTTTCAGGCACGTTATAGATATAGATAAGCGTGAAAATCATAAATATGCTGATTGTCAATAGTACACAGAATATTGTAGCTAAAATAATGGCAGAATAGTCTATGTATTTTGTAAAAATCCCGAAATTATAATCGTTAGGCGGAGCTACCAGCTGATAGAACAGTAAAAGTATGGTAATAATCAACAGTCCAATAAAGCACTTTGTGCTTTTTTCATTCATGAAAATCTGTATTAGGCGAGTAGATTTATACTTATCGTCTATTCTTTGGATGACGCTAATTAACAAAGGAACGGCAATACCCAGAATGGCAGCTGTTATAGGTATAATAATGTCTTTAGAAAAAATATCCATAATGTAAAGTTTTTTAGTTGTTTTTATGGTACTGGAGGAAACTTGATAAATCCTCTTTTTGTAATGGTACAGGATGAAGCTTCATCCTGTATTTTTTTAGAGATTCGAGTATAATTTGTTTCAGTTCGTGTTTTTAAATCTACCATTTCTTTCCAATCAAAGGTATGCTCTATATTAAAAACATTCTGTTCATTGGCTGAAGTAAATCGCATGGATGATTTTACATGGATATTACCCTCTTGAGACCGGACATTCCAGTTAAATCTGGGATGATATTGTAATTTTGCAGCGAGGCATAATCTTTCGACTGTTGCCTGAATTATACCTTTAGTCGTGTTTAAATCTTTCAGACTATGGGAGTAATACCATTTGAATTCGTCATAAATTTTGTAGTCTAAAGGATTTTCAAATGGCTGGAATAACTTGTAAATTTCTGTACAAAAAGATGAGTCATAATCATGTAAGGATGCTGGAATTTCCTGATCCATTAAGACACGACAACCTTTGGCTCCTGCCTGTTCCAACTTGACAGCCTTGCTCACGGCATTGCCCAGCAGCATTTGTCCTAAATTGTTGTTATTGTCCTCAATAATATCTCCATAGGCAATTCCACCCCGACATAAAATTCCATTCTGTAAACAATCCCACATGATAGTATGACATGATAGTATGACATCTTTCATGTTTTCGGACCAGACGAAAGCGCAATCGGACAACTGGGTGAAATTCACTTTAGGGTACTTATTCTGGCAGTTTGTCAGGATTTCACGAAATATTATCAATATATTAGCAGCAAATTCCTGATTCCCTGAAGTCTGAAAATGTTTAGAGACTTGCCAGATGTTAAAATCGTCTTCTGTTAGCTGGATTTTATCTTGAGTTAATGCTGTAAATCCTAATATATCTACATAGAAGACAAAACCTTTTATGTTATTCATACTTATAATATGTTGTTTATAATTGATTATTTTTTTATCTAGTAAAGTGTTTTTATATTTCGAACTACATGATACAGATGAGATGGTTAGGTGATTACTATGTTATATAAGTTTATACTATCCACATATATAGTATTTTTAAAATGGATAAAGAATCTCATTTACCTTGAACATAAATACCTTTCCAGTTTTCCGGGAAATGTTTTTCTGCCCACATACAGTTGAATCTTTGAGGTGAACAAATGGAATTTGTCGCATAAAAGACAGCGTAGAAAACAGAATACGAAGGATTCCCTTTATAGCCTTCAACATCTGCCAGAATTTCGTCCATAGTCCTGTTGAGTTCTTTTTCATCATTCACATATTTGAATTCGACTGCACACTCTAATGAAGGTATCAATATATCCGGATTATAACATTTGGCTGTTTGCTGAAATTTATAATGACTACAATCTTTATTGTCAGGAAATGCCGCTTTACAGATCTCTTTGATAGGTTTGTACACATCAGCTTCTGATGTTGGTCGTTTCCCAAGGGTGTTAAGTAGTGTAGCTGTACTATTTAATATATTTTCTAGAATGTCAAATTCTTTGCGAGCACCTATAATGCTGAAATCATCGAAAGCATCCAAATATTTTCTGAAAACAAGCATCAGCTCGCTCCCCATCTCTTCAGTATCTGATAGTATTTTTCTTTTTGTTTCGTAGAATGGTGTAATTTCTGCAAGAAAAGTATTATAATAATTTGGCAGATGCTTTGCTTCAATATAAGCCTGTACTAAAGGAAGCAGTTTTTTTGCAATATAAATCAATGATTCTTCTCTTTCTTGTTCTTCCGTTTCATAAGCATAACGTTCTTCTTGTGATAATTTGGAAAAATCAGGAATTCCGTATTCTTTAAACATCATATAGTCGTAGTGGCTACGGTCGAATGCAGTCATTATTCTTTTTATTTTCTCTGCTAAATGTTTCATATTCGTTTATTTATAGGTTAAAATAGACCAAACGGTCTATTGCAAATGTATTCCATAAAATTGAGAAAAGGAAATGTTATGGTAATAATTTAAACTGTCGGAAGCTGGATTAGAATTCGTTAAAAAGAAATCGTTATGGAGTATGGTATGTTCCATAACGATTTCTTAAAAATCAGACTGTTACCGGTATTGAGAATATCTCTAAAGGGATTTTATTTAATCATAAATTCATTTCCATATGGATAAAATTTTTCATCTATCCATAGTTTGGAGTAGTCTGATAATTTGTAAATTTCAGGTTTATACAGATTTAATACCTTATCCAAAACTCTCTCTCGGAATATTATACCATCTCCATATTCTATGCTATCTAAAACGAAAAAATTCTGTTTGATTGAACAGTCTCTCATATCAGGATATACTGTAAAACAAGTACCTCGTTCTTTCTGTAAGTCACTTTGATATGTTATGCCTTTTCCAAAATGAAAAGAATCATTGTCAAAATGATTTATACGTAAAGCGTAGTATTTTTATCTGTCATAGATTCGTTTTTCTTGTTTACTACCTTGACGGTAGCAATATCATATTTATCAACGAACCCATTTTCTTGAAGTAAAGACAAAAATTCTTCCGATACGATTTTGAGTTTTATATTGCATTTATCAAGAAAATCAAATTGCAGAATTCCTGGTTTTTTGTTGCATTCGAGGTATAAGACTGGTGGTAAATTTTCTTCCCATCCATTCTTGTTTTTCCACATCCATTGCCCGTGGTTTGGGAACTTCTGCCTTTTGCTTTCATCGTAAGTATCACAGACATCAGATCTACCAAACTCCAATAATCCTTTAGGCAGTTTATCAATTCCATAGTTCCAAATATAGAGTTCTTCTGTATTCATAAATATTATTATCTTTTTTTACAATCTATGATTATGGCAAATCAGCAATATCTGTAAAATGTGTTTTTATAATTAAATAGATTTTTTCGGGATTAACTCCTGCTCGTATTATGTCTCCAATGAAATATTCTAAAGTATTTGCTCTTTCATCATCAGGCTATTCTTTATATGGCATTAATAGATATGAAATAGCTTGAAGTGTATGATATTCTTTGGTTTCTGTATTTATAGTGCTACATTTTTTGATATTGTACACTATAACTTATATAATTCCATAGAATTATAGTTTTGCGCCTTCCATATTCTACAACCACGTTCAAATATAGCTTTCTCTTTAGAACTTATGCATGATAAATCGAGTAATTTTAAGCATTCTTGAATGCAATTCATTACTTTAATATAGAAAGATACAGTATTATTAAGTTCTTCTTTGTTACATATCAATTCAATGACATTCTTCAATTTTTCCATATTCTTCTTTAATACCTAATTCTTTCATTACTATTTTACAGCACTCACATGCAGGAACTAATTCATTGGTTGGTTTCCCTTTAAACATTTTAACCGTTCTCATAGTAGCTCCTTTGATATCATATAATGAATATTCATTATCTATTGCATTTTGGGTTATGTAGAAGATGGTCTTTTCTATGTGCATTTGATTTGGATTATGAATTGAGTGACGTAGGATAAATGTTGAAAAGCAAGAAGGAATCTATTAAATGTATCTTTAGGGTATATTTTACCGAATATCCCTAAAGATACAAATGTTAATAAGATTTTCCGTAATGTCCTGCGTGCAGTCTCATGTCTTGTTTCCTTGCCCGTCGTACATCAGGATGGGCGTATCCATATAATCGTACACAATGGAATACTATTTAATCGCCCTGTCTCTTTGCCGCCTCGAACACCCAAGTGGTAACATCTTCTGCTGGTTCTTTGGGTGGGATCTATTTTTATTTGTTAATAAGAAATGTATTATCAAATGGTAATATATCCCATTTATATTGATTATTGTAAATATAAGGGAAATCTGATATTTTATATATCTGTGGGTGCTTGAAATTTGAAATTATATTATTTTTTATATCTAAATCAAAAATAATAGATTCATTATAACAGAATTGTGAAATATAGTATATTTTTTTATTAGTTACTTTTTTTATTAATTTTAAATTGGGATATAAAAAATGTTTTACACCAGCTGCTCTTTTTTGTGTATTTATATCAAAATCAAACAACAAATCATCGCTTTTTATAAATCTTATGGCTTTGTATTTGTTATTAGTCAAATAAATACCATCCAAATTTAGAATGTGGAGTTCAGCTATTTCATAGTAACTATCTGGTAGTCCATTGTTTCTTATAAAATCAAAAAATTGATCAGAAATAAACGCAATATTATAGTCATATCCATAATAATCAAAGTATATTTCTTTATATGATTTGTTTGTTATAACCATATATAAATCAGTAGGAAATTTATATTTGCTTTGTGATGGGTTACCCATAGATAAAGAATATAATTTCCAAATTTGATTTGGAATATATTTCGGTTTATTCTTATCAAAAGTAGATTTAATTATAAAATCATTTTTGTTTGGATAACCAATAGGCATCTTGGTTCTATTAAACCAAATAAATAAATTATTCATATCAGTTTTATATTAAACATTATATAGAATAAGGTTTAAGGATATTGATTTTCAATAATCATATTTCTTATTCGATATAAACTCTATTATTAATGTAATCTTTTGGCTCCATCTCCTTTGCGTGAAAGAGCTGTTTTTAATCTTGATTGTAAATCTTGTAACTCTTTTTTTGCTAATGATTTGTCTTGATGGACTTGGTAATTTGCCCTAATTTCTTTAATTCGATTTCTAACTAAATTAGAATAATCTTCATGACTACCATTGTGAAATATACTAAATCCACCAAATTTAATTGCGTTATCAGCACTATTAGGAAGAAATATTCCATTTGTTGCGTTATGTTTGCCTTTCATTCCAATTTCTTTGAAAAAGTCTTTATTTTCATCCCAAACTTTTTGTGGAATTATATGATGTGCTTGCCAGTCACGCGAACGAATACCTTGCGATACTCCTTCACCTGCTTTCTCAAGATTATTTCCTAATAGCCAGCCTCCTTTTAGTCCTAATAAATCTAACCAGCTATTAATATCATATACATATCCATAAAATATAAGATTATTACCTGCTAATCTAATAGGATCTTGACTTATATAACTACCAATTACCGGTTCATAGTACCTAAAGCGATTGTAATATAATCCTGTTTCTTCATCCGCATACTGTCCCTGAAACCTAAACGGACAATCGAACTCCGTTCCCTTGTCAACGGCAAACACTCTCCCATAGATGTCCAGCGTGCAGTCCCAGGTCTTGTTTCCCTGCTCGTCGTACATCTGGATGGGGGTGCCCAAGTAGTTGGACACAATGGAATACTGTTTGTCGCCCTGAATCTTTGCTGTTGGTACAAACGTGCCCTCCTCGAACACCCAGGTGGTAATATCTTTTGCTTGTTCTTTTGGAGGGATGTCTACTTCGTCCGATTGTAAGCCAATGTCTTTATCGCTCCATTCGTGTAAAGGCACGTTGCCGTCCCACACCCAGCGTGTGACCTTGCCGAAATACCGCTTGGCGGTGCGGCGTCCCAACGCATCATAGCGGAATTCCACCGGCCTGCCGTCCGGGCGCACGACCCGCCTGAGCATTCCGTTGGATGCCCACTCGTAGATCCATCCCATGCCCGTAGCTATACAGCGGATACCGCGTTTCTTTTCCATACGTTTGTGGTCATGGGGCACACTGTTGTCTTGCAACTCCTTGTACTCACGGAAAATGAGGTTTCCCTCGTCATCATAGTGATAGAAGCATGATGGGTCTTCCAAAAGTCTTCCTCCCGCACCGTATTTGCGGTCTTTTCTGTCCGGCGTCTCAAAGAGATTTCCCACGAAATCCGGCACGCGGTAAATCACGTCCGTTTCGGAACCTTTTGTCATTTCCTGACGGATGAGGAAGTCGAAATGGTCGTAATCGTAGCGCATGAGCGTTCCCGTCAGCTCGTTCTCTTTGGCGAGCAGCCGACCCGCGATGCCCCACTCGTAGCGGTATGCCCCACGCTCGATGTTGCCTGTGCGCACTGATTTATGCACCTCGCGTCCAAAACGGTCACGTTCTGTTCTAACAGTGACATTACCTGAATAAGTGCGTTGGACTTCCAGCCCTGTATTGTCACGTACCCATGAAGCTTGCCAGTTTTCTCCCGCCTGTATAGTCTGCAAATTACCCTCATGATCGTATGTATGGCGTATGTCCGCTCCTAGATTGCTGGTAATGCGGCTACAGTTACCTTCGTTATCATAAGTGCGGTTGACAGTATATTCTCCCTGCTTTTCTTCGATAACCAATCCTGTTTTTTTGTCACGTGTAAACTTCAGCTTGTTTTCGCTGTTTTCAGCTTTGATAAGCAATCCATCCTTGTCGTATGCATATAATGCAGTTTCGCCATCATATTGTTCTTCCTTTAGGATGTTGTCCAGTCCATCATACAAGTATTCCGTCCATTTGCCTCCGGGACGGTTTACACGTGTAACACGACCGGAACCATCACGTTCATATTCGCGCCTCAATCCATCAAAGCCTATCTCGGTAATGACTTGTCCTAGTCCGTCCAGTTCAAAGAAATAATTTTCACCAGTCTCGTTCCCAATACGACGGAGCTGCAATTCGCTGTTATAACCGAAGGTGATGCGGTGGCGTTCCTGCTCCCGGCTTTTCAATATGCCTAAAGCTCCGTAAGTAAATTTGACTTCACGGATATTGTCCTTGGCATGAATCATGTTGCCCATAGCATCGTACTCAAAATGGTGTACGTTGCCATCAGGTTCCTCTAAACGTATCAGGTTGTCTGCACGGTCGTATGCGTAACGTGTGATATTACCTTTTATATCTGTTGCTTCTATAAGACGTCCGTGGTTATCATAAAACCAGTGGCGGGAAAGGCCATTTGGAAAAACAAGCGATTCAAGTTCATAATGAGAATTGAATAATAATGTATATACACGTCCTTGCCCGTCTGTAATGGTATGAAGTAAGCCATCTTTATAAGAATATCTGATGGTTTGACCATTCATGGTAGTACGACTTGCAAGTCTGTCCTGTTCGTCATACTTCCATGTGAGTTGTCTTCCTTCTGGTGTACGCAAAGAAGTCAGATTGTAATTGTCATCATATTGCAACCAGGTATCTTCCCCATTTTCATCTGTTATACGGATAGGAAATCCAAAATCATTATAAATAGTCTTTCGGGTGTATCCTTCCGGGTTGACTATAACTTCCAATTCTTCAGAAGCATTGTAACGATAACGGGTTATTCCGCCATTGGCATCAATAATTTTATAGATAAGTTTGTCAGAACCATAGAAATATTCAGTGACAGCATTTTCGCCATTACGGATATGGGTTGTTCCTTTGCCATAATGGATATAGTATTCCATTACACCGCCATCACCCCATGTATGTATGCAGCGTGCGTTTTCGCCATTACCCTCATATTCCCAATGAAAGGACATACCGCCTTGGTTGACAAGTCGTATCAGTAGATGATTTTCTTTGTAAAAGAAATATTTGCTGACATTGAGGGCATCAATGGTTTCAATCATATTTCCTTGTTCATCGTAGCGATAGCGTACAAGCTTAACTTCTTCATTATCCTGTTTTATAGAAACACAGGTAACTCGTCCGGCTTCATCTGTATCTACTTTAATATGTTCACCACGAGAAGAAATAATTTCAACCAAGCGTCCAGCAGAAGCATATTTAAGTATGACAGAAAAACCGTCACGTGTAGAAATGGATGATACCATACGATATCCGGACTTATTTTCCGATCCGTTGAAACGGTATTGATAGCCACGACTATCAGTGAGTTGATAACCTTGCGAATCAAGTTCCCATTTCAGTTGTTCCTTTCGGTCTATCCATTTTTCACCAGCAAGAAGTATGGGCAAATAAGATTCACGTCCATCCGCATGACGAATTACAAAAGCTTTATCATTGATTTGTTTTACTCCCATATTATAGCTATGATGCCAATTATAACCTAATGGACCATCGACAGCTGCATCACTATAATAGGTACGTTCCCATTTAATTGGAATTGGACCAGGAAGTTCAAAGTCTACATTTGTATGATAAACTCTTCCGGTAGCTGCATCTACAGGTTCTCCAAAAGTTTTGCACTTAATGGGCTGTAGGATATCTGCCAGTTTGTTTTTCCCTTTTTTACGTAAATTGTTTATGAGATCTTGAAACTTATCTCCAATCTTTTTCCATATTTTGCCAATGCCTTTCAGACCCAATTTCATGGTTAGGGCAAATAAATCAATGGTAGGAGGGCCACCTACAAGCACAGGCTTTCCCACAGAAGTTATGGTTGAAAGCATGGAAGTCGGTGCCATCAGAGCCTTACTTACCTTTTTAGGCTTCCCTTTACGTGGAATGGTAGGGATACCGACCAGATTACAGGAAAGCGAAGGATGGGTAAGTGTGGAACAGGGAGCACCGTCTGCCAAGACAGTAGAACTTCCCATCCACATTTCAGATTCCGACATACCACTTACCAAAGGTGCCGGATGAAGTACAAAAGCCGGAAGATGTAAAATACTGATTCCTGCCTGCGCAATCCACTGATTATGTACCTTTACGGAAGGAGCCATTCCCTTCAATACATTGCATGCTACACCTGCTATACCAGAGGTTGCAGGTGGTATAGCAGCGGCAATTCCCGCCATAATATCCGCCATAAGGTCATAGATTTTCCCAACATGCGGAACCGGCATAACAGGAGAAGGCGGCGTAACAGTGGGATGCATATCAATACCTATGGAAAGGTCGCCAAATTTGGCAACAGGCATCCCGGGCATGGAAGGGAGCATTCCGCCCAACCCTGCCTGAATATTATCCAAAGCTGCTTTGGAGTCTGCGAAAAGGTCGGCAAATCCACGCTTGGCACTGCTGCTTTGAGCTAAATCATTGAATGGCATACAGGTAAGTTTTGAAGTGAAAAGGCAACCGGAAGTCAGAAAAGAAATCCCAGTTGCCTTCAGAAAAAGTTATTAAATTCAAGCATCCTGAGCATAGTCGCTGTTCCAGTCATTTTCATCATCACCCTTGGTTCCTTCAAGTTTGATTACAAAACTCTTTGCAGGGAAGTACGGAGTGAGGTGAATATCCAGGAAGATGCGGTCTTTCTGTTTCGGATCACGTTCAAATCGGAGAATCTTGAACTTTTCGATAAGACGGCCAGGACCTTGGATGCTATCAAGGAACTTGCTGATTTGACTGCGTAAATCTCTTTCGGCCTTACTGTTCCAGTTTTCAAATGCACGGCGGTTGAGGAAGTCCATTAATACTTTTGTAACCCAGTCGAATACGCGGACTACCGAATAAGTCTGTAAACCTAAGTTGTCACCATTGAAAAGTGTTTTGGCTGAGAATGCCATTACTTTACCGTATTCCTTAACCATCGGAATCAAACCAATCTTCTCGATTTCTGAAATTTCACTTTTCTTCAGATTGAAAGCAACTCCGTCAACTTCACTCATTGAACCATACTTCTTACCGGCTGTTACTTGTGCCATTACTGTCTTATAGACACTGCCTGCTAGTGCAGCAGAAGGAGGTACAAGCAGATCTTCGGTTTCACCCAGTTCCGCATAGCGTCCTCTGCCGACAAGGTAGTTACAAGTCATACATACATTTGACTTATAGATGTCGCCTCCGGATAAATTGGAGTCAAAGAACATTTCAATAACATCATCCGGTTTTTCAAGGTCGGCAAAGTCTGTGTAGATCATTACTTTGTTATCGTGTGCAATCTTTGCCCATTTCTCAACAACCTTGTTTGAACCCAGAAAACCAGGGATAACCAATAATGAGTAGTTTGTTCTTAAGTCAAGGCGGTCATAGTTGGCGCGAAGTTCATTGGCAATCGCGTCAATGAAGAATGAGTTGTCAAGATCTGTAAGCTGAGCCATAGATGCATTGACAATGGAAACATTCTTAATCTTGTCCGAGTCAGTGTTCTTGTAGAAGAGCATGACTGTACGGTACGATTTTTCCAACTGTTTGACTTCCTCTACCGCTTTGAGCTGGTTTTGTGAAAGTAAATCTGATACAGCTGCTGATTTTTTCTGACAAGCATCAATCATTTCTGTGATAGATTTGCCGCTTTTCAGCATTTCTACCCACATTTCAATACTCTTTGCAAGTTCTTTACGTTCAGCCGCTTTTTCATTACTGGTCAAATAAATATTGCGTCTTGCCTTACGCTCTGGATTGAGGTTCTGTATTCCATCTACAGAAGATTCCAGTACATTGAAACCACCAAATTTGGCAAGAGCCTGTAACTCAGTATTTAAGTTTCTGGTTTGTACGGCAGCAACTTGTTGTTCCGCAGCTTCTATTTTAGGATTCTGTTCACTCATAACTATCATTCATTTACAGAGTTAGACTTTTCGTTGTTTTTCAGTTCGTCCAGCATGACTGAAAGTGCATTGACAAAGGCGTCACGTGTAGTGGGATTCTCCAGAACCCGTTGCAGAACCTTGTTCGAACGCAAAGACTTTTCCATTCTGTCTGCAAATTGTTTTTCAGCATTCAGACTGGATAGAAAAGGACTATGTTCTGTCATCTTGGCAACAGAAAAGTCACCAACATTGTTAAAACGGAAGTTCTCCTCGACTGGTGCTCCGTCCGCATCAGAGAACTCAATATCTATTTCCGGCTGGAAATGTGCAAAGACTTCGTCAATGTTGGTAAGACCTGTTACAACTTCAGGTGCTACCGGTTCGTCCTTTGTCAATTGCTCAACCATTAAAGTTCGGTTTTGTGGAATATCCGCAATACCTTCGGATGCTTCGAGTTTTACCTCGTTTCCGCCGATTCCATAATTTCCAAGTTCCATACTATTCTAATTTTAAATTAAAAATATGTTAACTATTTCTCTTGATTTTAACTGAATATGTTCTTCTTTCTTCTGGCCTTGGCTTGTTGCATGGATGGGTTATCAACAAGTTCCCTCCAATCTTTGCCAAGCCATTCCTGTAATTGTTTTTCGAGTATTTCTATGTCTGAAGGAGCCCTTACTTGTTTACCTGTATGCAAAGCGAGATAAGCGGCATAGGTAAATGTCGAGTTTCTTCTAATGTTTTCAGGAAGATAACTTCCGCCTGCCAGTGATAGTAAAAAGAACTCGAAAGCACTTTCCATCTTGCCCTCTTCATAACGCAGGAATCCACACATACGGTAACCTTCCATCACATAATAGGCATCTTTTTGCTCAACAGCTTTCAAGGCTATCTCCTTATATAGTGAAATCGCTTCGTCACGCTTCTTTTCTGCGGTAAGTATGGCAGCCTTCATGGAAGCCGCCATTTTCCAGTAGCTATATCCTGTCGTATCACCGCCCATCATAGCCTTTTGGGCTTCATTAAGAGTAATTTCACTGTACTTCATGCTGTCCTTATATTCTCTGATGGCATAGAATGCTTCAGATGCAATAAACAGTGAAGATATATAGATACCATTGTCTTTTAGTTCTTTGGCTATGTCCAAAAGTTTGTTGACTTCCCTTCCTAACAGTTTTTTATCCTGTTTTTGGGTACAGTCCATTACAACGGTAACCTGTTGTTTAAACTTGTTTTCGGGAGCTGTAAGGTCTCCTCCGGCATCTCCTTGTGCCATACGGTTGCGCAAAGCCTGAACCAGATTGAATTTGGGATAAATACAGGCTACCATCCGCGAGTTGTCAAGTCGTATGCTACGGTTTTCAGCTATATCAATAGTGGCTAACCGAATTCCTTGTGGTACACCTTCTGATAAGACTTTTGAGAACCATTCTGTACGTTTCGGACCTTTCAATTGTCCGGGAGGGAAATAGATGCAAAAGCCGGTGTCTTCCAGTCCGGAGATACAGGATTTTAACCGTAGCATCTCCTGCCATAAGGCAGCAGTAGTGTGAGGAATGTCTGTTCGGGGAAAATACTCTCCAGTTAATAGTCCGTCCTGTTTCAATGCCTTGAGAACATCATACTTTTCGTCAATTTCTTCTGTAAACCAGCTGACATATTCTTTCCAAAGTTGCTCTGTGAATTTTTCATCATCGCCCTCATATATCGAGTCAAAGCGGAAAAAAATGTCATCAAACTCTCCTACCGGGGAACGCTCTATTTCAAAAAAACGATCAATCAAATCTACGTCTGTAGCTTCGACAACCCATATTGCTAGCTTCCAGTCTTTACGGACTTCTATTTCAGCCCAGTAATCAACCGCTTTATAGTATTCTTGTATAACAGATGCTGATGCTCCCATATTAGTTTGTTTAAGAGTTTATTTTTACGATGCCTCCTGTTACGGTAACATCGGCTGTACCTTCTATGGACATGTTGTTGGCTGTAACTGTACCTGCTTTGCTGGTTTGCTCATATTGACTTTGTGCTTCAACCTTTATATTTGTTCCGGTTGTAGCTATGGCTGTCTTTTCTTTACTGATAATCAGATTTTCGTTACCAGAAACAAATGCAATGTTCTTTTCAGCTTCGAGACAGATTGTTTCGGCCTTCATGCCAATGGATTTATCCTCCATTGCAATTATTGATTCCGATTCGTTTGTGATAATCACACTCTTTTTCGCCATAATGGTAATGCTGTCCTTTCCATCAAGAAGAATCAGTTGTTTTCCTGTCTGGTCTGTTATGGTAATACTTCCTGCTTCATCATTGAAGATGATAGCATTACCACTACGGGTAATGATTGTTTTAAGCTGATTGTTGTCACCTCCTCCTTGTCCCGATCCTGAGTGGAACATGGCTCCGGAAACATAGGGGCGGTCCGGGTTTCCATGTTCATAGCCAATCATGACCTGGTCACCAACCTCCGGTACGAATACAAGTCCGCGGTTTTTGCTTACGGCATCACTAGTTCCGGCATTAGGGCTTTGTACTCTGATCCAATTTGTAGTTTTGCTGCCTTTTTGCCATTGAAAGTGCACCTTAACTCTTCCTTGCCCTTTTTCATCTTTATTTTCCTGAACTGTAGCCAGCTCCGGCATTGCTGTAGGAAACCTGACATCAGATACGGGCAGATTTGTTGTATCGCCTGGAATTCCGAAAAATGTATTGGAGTAATGACCGTCCCGGTGTACTTCGTGAATAATTTCTGTTACAAGATATTTTCCGAGTGGAGAAAGTTTCATCTTGTCGGGGAACGAAACATCAATTATTTCGCCGATTCTGATACGGCAAGTCTTTCCTGTACCACTTATATTGAGCAGTCTTGCTCCAGAAGCATTTCGTACTCTTTTCATCTGGTCATCAAGTTCTGCCTTATCCTTGATATGTGGATTGGCTGAGGATATGACTTTTACTGGATATGCCTTTTCTGAACGTGCATGTGCGATAGATTGAAGATCGCTCATCCTTTCCGGTTTGGCTGGTGTATCCGCATTATGTTCTTTGTTCTCCTGCGCTACATAATCGTATCTTGCAGATTTTCCAGGAACCATATTGGCTATCAAGCGAACTTCCTCAAGATCTACGTCATATTGAAGCTTCTCCGTATTAATATTTTCCGGTTTACCGAAGTAAATTTTATTGCCGTCATAATAGAACCACTCGCCATATAACAAAGAAAGGCGGTTCATGAATGCAAATGCGCTTTCGTTGTATTGTGCCAGATATGAAATCGGGTTCGTATATTTAGGTGCAATAACTATTTTCTCGTTGCCATATTCTTGTGTCGCTTCATTAATGATTGCAGATAATGATTGTTCAGTCCATGAATCTAGTGTGCAGTTACTGTCGAACAGAATTGTGGGGCTTTCTCCATGAATCGCTATACCACCTGCCTCGCCTTCACTTCCAATCATTTCAACCTTAGTTACCACTCCTTCAAATACATAACTGTCACTAGTCTGCCGATGGGTAAACGAAATAGTGATAGTCTCTCCAATGAAATTGATGAATTTCTCCGGAGTCTGCTGGAAGGTATTGTTTGGTGAAAGATAGTTGACAATCACTGTAAAATCGTGATGTTTGTTGAAAGACTGATGGAGACGAAGGGAAACGAACTTCTGTTCTTCTCCTTTTATCGTCACCTTTGTAGCCACCAGATTCAGAAAACTTGCTCCCATATTATTAATTTCTATAAGGTTATTACATAAATAAACCGACTAGTCGGTATGTTTTGAGGTGCCAAAATAACCGGAATTGGTATATCCCGGCACCTCAAAACTTTAACCCAAAACTAACCATTAGTTATTTTCCGGCCAGTCTTGTGTAAATGTAACTTCGTTCATCTTTACTGTCTGAGCAGAAATAGTGAACTTGATTGTCATAGGATAATCATTAGCTACACTTAGTGCCTCTTCGTACTTAATGACATAACCGTTTTCAAATACCAGTTCTTTCATTTTAGCATCTTCATCAGCTTTCTTGAAGACGATGTTTCCGTTTACTGGCTGGTACTGTTTGAACATCTTGTCCAATACGATTGTGTCAGGAGTAGATTCGACTTCCACGTTAATGGTACCTCCATAAATGTCAGATGCCGGACGTCCTTTAGGATCTACATCACGGTTAAACTTGACATCCCATCTCAATACATCAAACTCTTTAGAGTCTGAAAACTTAAATGACGCTTTAAATGCCATGTTCTTAAAGTTTTAAGTTAATAAATTGGTTCACTTTGAAATCCTCAAGGTAATCAGAATCCTGTTGCCATTTTCCTTTTCCTTTGGGATTTCTGGCGCAATGTATGCTTTTTTTCGAATATTGCAAAGAAAATCGGATGTTTTTTTCGTACAATATGCTCATGAGCATAAAAAAATTGTCGGATAATGCATTGAATTTAATTTTTTACTTTTATATTTGCATTGTTCTCCTGCGCAATTTTTAAATCTTTATTGATTATGGATACAGGAGTTAGTTTCATTAATCTTGATGATTCTGTAAAAATTGCGCTTAACATAGCACAGGCAGTGGCTCGTGAGAATGCGAATGAGTATTATATGCCCTCGCATTTATTGAAGGCTCTACTCCATAAGGAAGTGGGGCTAAGAGATTTTATTGTTAGTATTGGAAAGGATTTGGGCTATCTGGAAGAGTGGGCTGATGTATATATTGAACAATGTCCCAAGTCTACCCAACTTTCCGAGATTAAACCTTCAGAAAAAATTGATTTTATATTTCGGGCTGCGGATGATGCCCGTATTCGTCTTGGATTATTTGATATAAATCCCATCTGTGTTCTTATTGCCTTGGTAAAACCAGGAGTCGCTTTTTCAAGTGACCAGTTGAGGTCTTTTCCGATTCAGGAAAGAGACATATTATCCCTATATGTTAATAACACAGAAAATCCTGCTGTGGAAAATTATCATGCAGCTTCGGTATCAGACAACTATGGTCCCGGAACAGGAATAGGAAGTTCATCATATCTTTCCAAATATTGTATTGATCTGATGGCTGCCGCTCCTGAAAGATTATTGCCGGTTATCAATAGAGACCGTGAGACCCGTATGGTCATGGAAGTGCTGGGTAGCCGAAGTAAATCAAACGTTTTGATTGTAGGTGATGCCGGAGTTGGAAAAACAGCTTTGGTTTATGGTCTGGCATGGGATATTGTTAATAAGAAGGTTCCTTCTTTTCTGGAAGGAGCCCGTATCTTCGAGTTGGACAATGCTTCGCTTATTGCCGGAGCCACCTATAAAGGAGAAATCGAAGACCGTTTGAAGAATGTATTGAAGGAACTTCGCCATATAGAAAATTCCATCCTGTTTATAGATGAAATACATGTTCTACTGGATAGCAGACAGGGTAATTCCGGAGCGGGTAATATCCTGAAGCCGGAGCTGTCACGTGGAGATTTGACCGTAATTGGTGCTACGACAATAGACGAGTATAGGAAGATTATCGAACCTGATCATGCGTTCAGTCGTAGATTTGAGGTCGTTCAGGTAAATGAACCTGATTTAAAGTCTGCCATTCAGATGCTTCATAGCGTAAAGAAACAGTATACAGATTATCATCATGTAGGTATCAGCGATACTGCTGCGGCTGAATGTGTGCGTTTGGCCAAGCGTTATGTAAAGGAACGTCGGTTGCCTGACTCAGCCATTGGACTTTTGGATATGACCTTGTCTGCCATAAAGATGGTAAATGAAACAGGGCAGCAGGACGTAAAAGAATTGCTTGATGAATTGGATACTATTGAAAAAGCCGAAACGGAAGAAAGTGAAAAAGTTGAGGACTTAAAGACTTTATTGTTTGTTATGCGCAATAGGCTAAGCCCTATCTTGCAAGGAGTGATAACCGATGAAACGGATGTGAATGAGCTTCAGGATTATACTGAATTGAAGAGTTATCTGCTGAATGCGTTGAACTTGATGCGCGAATTTGCCGAAAAGAAAATCGAAGAGGTAGAAATATATGAAGTCGCTGCGGTGGTAGCAAGCAGAACCGGCATTCCAATAGGGAAAGTACAGTCACAGGAGAAGGAGCGTCTGTTGAATATGGAGGACTATTTGCGTAGAAGAGTTGTCGGGCAGGATCAGGCCTTGAAAACACTTACGGATGCAATCCTTGAATCGCGTAGCGGAATGAATAAGCCGGGACAGCCAATCGGCTCCTTCTTCCTTTTAGGACCTACCGGTACCGGAAAAACAGAGTTGGCAAAGGCTTTGGCTGAGACATTGTTCAATGATGAAAAATCCATGATACGCTTTGATATGTCGGAATTCAAGGAAGAACACTCTGCGGCCCTTCTGTATGGTGCCCCTCCGGGATATGTAGGATATGAAGAAGGCGGTATGCTGGTAAACAAGATAAGACAGCAGCCTTATGCAGTGGTTCTTTTTGATGAAATAGAGAAAGCCCATCCATCGGTATATGATATATTCCTCCAAATAATGGATGAGGGCAAACTTCATGACCGTTTAGGCAAAGAAGGTGATTTTTCCAATTCCATTATTCTGTTTACATCCAATGTGGGCAGCGAGTGGCTGACTAAACAGTTGGAATCGGGAAGCGTACCTTCTACTACACAGATAATGGAAGTGATGGGAAGACATTTCCGTCCGGAGTTTCTGGCCAGATTATCTGAAATTGTTCCATTCTCTCCTATCAGCGAGGATATTTTGCTGATGATATTCGACATACAGTTTAATGGCCTTAGAAAACTGCTTGACCGTCAAGGTATAGCAATTGAAATAAGTGATGATGCCCGTAAACTGCTTGCACATAAAGGATTTACCCCTAAATATGGAGCAAGGCAGGTTGCCGGTGTGATTCGTAATTATTTACGTAGGCCTATTTCCCGTCTTATAATAAAGGAAGAGTTGTCGAAAGGTAAGACCTTGAAGGTAGGATTGGATGAAGCGAATGAATTAACTTGGGATATTCACTGAAAATCAAGATTCTTATGTTTGGATATACAGTATTTTTAAAAATCGGCAATCTGGCAGCTACATCGCTGACGGATATGTATAAGGACAGCTATCAATTGATAGGGTGTGAATTTGGCTTCGCCCAAGGTATTGATTTTAAAGGTCAGGTACAAACAGAAGTTAAGGGAGGTACTTTCTATGTAACTTACCCTCATCTGCCTAACCGGGATATGATTCAGTGGATGTTGGATGCCCGCAAATATCAGAGTGGAGCTATTGTAGTTCATGATAACCAAGGTTCCGCTCTTGAAAAGATACTCTTTGAGAAAGCGACCTGTGTAGATATGGAAATCAGCTATATCCGGCAGGGAAAGAGCTATATCGCGACTAAACTTACTGTACAAGCACAGAAGTTAATGTTCGGTACAGAAGAATTTGAAAATCAGTGGGCACTCTAAAAAGAAAATGTTATGGGACTTTTTAATTTTCCGCAAGTGGACAGCAACGTGAATGTAATATTCTGCGTTGATGGTGACGAGTATGAAGTCGAACAGTTCAAAATCGGCTTTCACCAGCCTGTTGATGGTAATAAGAATCAACCGGAAGGTGAAGTTCGTGGAGGACGTATTATGATAACATTGTCACAAACCGTTAAAAATAACATCTACGGATGGGCAATCAAGCCCTGGGTGAAAAAAAATGGGGTGATACAATTTAAGACTGGAACGTCTGGGGTGATATTTGAGGTAGTGTTTACAAATGCTTATTGTATCAGCTTGAAGCGTTCTATAGGAATAGGCATAGGCTTGAACACTAGTTTGATATTATCTCCTCAAATAATCAATTTGAATGGTATTGAATTTGATAATAACTGGGTAAAATAGAAAAATATGTCTAATGAAAATGATAGTACGATAATTTATCCTGATTTGTTTTTATTGAATAATAAGATAGGACATTTTTATACAGGTCATGTACTTGGATTGGGATATGCTTTTGTACAACGTTTACCATATGATGTTGTACAAGGAAACGATTGTTATTCTAAAATAATTGATATTCAATGTATAGATCAATCAGAAGAAAGCAAAAATAAAGGATTTAATCTTGTTGCAGATAAATTAAAAAACAATATTCTAAAGAAAGATTCTTTAGGTAATTATTATGTTATATATAAAGGTGAGAAAAAAACACTTCTTTCAAGTGATGATTTAAAGATTCATTTATATTCTCTTGGTAATGATACAATGGTAAATGTAGAAATATTGTCTTACAAATATAATGGTGAGTTGAAAGGATGTAGTTGTGAGAAAATAGAGTATACAGGTGAATTACAGTCTTTTGAATATAATTTTAGTACAAATATTACAGAAATAATATGGGGATTATCTGCTGCGAGTGGAGTGGTAGGTACCGTTGTAGGTCCTTTGAATGAAATGTTTGTAGTGGAAAAAAATTTTTATGATAAATTTTTGAAAACTCCCCCTTATTTAAATCGTTTATATAGGGCAAGGGGATTTTCAGAGAATTTGTCTGAATCATTGAAAAATAATGGGATAAATATACCATCTGAAAAACTAAATGATAATATAATACCTAAGACTTTAAATAGTATAAAACGAGGCCTTGCATTGGTTGGTCGAGGTTTAACTTATTTGGATATTTTATATTCTCAACAGCTAAAAATATCCCATTTAGTGTCTTTATACATGCTGTCCTCAGCATTTCCTGTTTCTTGGGTACTTGGTGGAGTTATTGTAGGTATAGATATATTACTTTATGCAAATACTGAAAAGTCTTTGGGTGATTGGATAGATTATTATGCAGGAAAAATCGGTCTGGGGGATGAAAATGGAGTTATTATAGGTAAAGATAAAATATACCATCAAGTGCAGAGACATTACGATGATGATTTTATTATAGTACCAGATAATACCCGAGTTGTTAAACCGAAAATTAATGATTTTTATGAAAAGTATTATTGACTATTTGTTTTATAGATATTATATGGTTTGCTTTAAGAATAAAGAATTTCCTCGTTTTGGAGCGACATGTATATTATCCGAAATTATTACAATGGCTTATTTGTTTATTGTGTTAATACTGTCATTTGTTTTAACAGGTGATTTCTTCTTGCCATATACATCTGAAATAACTAGAATTATAATAGCATTAATAGGTTTTTTTCTTCCTTGGATTAAAATATATCTGCATTATGACAAAGAAAGAATTAGGGTTTTATTGGATAAATATAAAGACAATATTTATAATATAAAATATTCAGATAAGGCAGTATTAAGTCTTAGTTATATAATACCAACAATTGGACTTATTTTGATGCTATTTCTTTATCAATTTAAATAATAGTAAATTATGAATCAATATAAAATAATAATCATTTATTCAGTTTCAAATGGCCAATTAAAGAAGTCATTTGAAGAGGAGCTAGAGAAATATGGTTTGGAAAGATTGGGAGAGCAAGACATTTTTGTACTTCCTTTAGAGGAATATCGTACTAAAGTACAAGCGTTCAAAGCCTACATAAGGGCTTATTCCCGTAAGCATTTGGACAGCCAGGACACAGTCTTGTTTGTGGAATCACGTATGAATGAAGATCGTACACTGACCACTATGCTTCAAACAGATTTAATGAGAGATAATGAGTAAATAATATAGTATGAGTGCACAATCATATATCAAATTATGGACTGCTGAGCCATCGGAACATGAAGATGTTCAGGCTTATGACCTATTGGAATATGAATATGATTTCAGTCAGGATGCTGATAAGACTGGACGGGTAATCGGCAATATGCAAGGCGGAAAGATAGGTATTATAATATCAGGCTTTCCGACTGATGACTTATTGGCGTGGATGCTTAGTTCGCAAATCCATAAAAATGGAGAATTAATGAATTCTTCAGGTATTCTTGGAAGTCAGAAAGAAGTTATACGCTTCAGGGGTGCACAGTGTCTTGAAATGAATGTTCACTCTACAACCAAAGAATGTCGGACTAAACTTCTGATTCATTTTAAGGAAATGGAAACTGGAGATTCGTGCTACTTAAATATGTGAATGCTATGAGCTGGTTCAATACCCTATTCAAAAAGAAAAATGTAATGGGAAATGATGACCATTACATAATGAAATTGTGTGTGGGTGAAGAAATATATGATATTGAAGACTTCAACCTGCAATTTAAGCGTGATACTAATCGTATCGGTTTTCCGGAAGGGGAAGCATACGGTGGTATCATTATGTGTATGTTACAGGGAATGCCTGGTGATACCCTGTTAAGATGGGGAACTTTCACACAAACATATATGAATGGGGAGATACGAGTATATCAGAAAGACCAGCCCAATCAGCAGGCTGCATTTGTAGCTCACTTTACGGATGGTAATTGCATTCAGTTCCAACGAAAGGTTGACAATGTCAATCATAAGCAATATATACTTATAAGATTTGCTTCACGATTGTTGGAGTTTATCAATGATGAGTTTGAAAATCAATGGCGTTAGCAAATATGGAAACAAAATTCTGCAAATTACCTTTAGACTTTGGAGCATTGTTGAGCGAAGATGTCGAGAATAGCCGTCTGGAGTCCTGCTCGGAAATAGAGTCCATTGATCAGTTTATTGAGCTGTTGATTAGTACAGCTCCGGGTGAGCATACCTTTGACAAGAAGTTTGGCTGTAAGATTTTTTATCTTGACTTCGAAAGTATTGTGTCACATACACGTTGGGAAGGACAGTTCTCCGAATATATCACTACAGCTGTTACCACATATGAAAAGAGACTGACCAATGTCAGCGTACGTGTAATTATAGACGACACAATGTTGCAGGACAGTATGTATGAAACATCAAGTATAAAGAAGAGAGTGCAGGTTTATGTATCTGGGAATCTGGTTCGTACAGGAGAAAGAAGGACATTCTATTATGTGATTTACTTAGGACCTATTTCAACACGATAACAGTATGAGTGAAGAAAAATACAATAAAGAGCAAATTAGGAACCGGATGCTGAAGTATGCAGCAGCATTTTGGGGTATAAAGAAGGTGGAAAATTTCGATCCGGTGGTCAAACTTATGTTGGAGGCTCTGGCGAATGAGGTTTACACACTCGGAGAGGATTTTACAGCAATTGAAACCAGACTGTTGGAAAAGACAGCCCACATACTTACACCAGGCATGCTGGCATCACCATTCCCTGCGCATGGTATTGTACATGCTTCCCCTATTGATCCTGAATACTTGATAACACGTGAATCTGGTATGTATTATGAAAGTGATGTGTTGAACAGAAAACTTTCCACAGGCACGCTTTCATTTTATCCGGCCTGTGATACGATGTTGCGCAAGGTTGAAGTCAAGTATATAATATCCGATGACTTGCTTTATGAAGTCAGTCATACTTTGGAGAAAACAATGGTAGCCCGTAGCGAGGTTAAAATGCCGTCAGACTCCGTGTGGATTGGGTTGACTGTTGATGAATCCATCAACGGACTGGAAAATCTGTCATTTTATCTTGACTTTCCGAATTTAACGGACAACTATGAATATCTGTTCCTGCTACCTTGTACAGAATGGTATATGGATGGAAAAAGGATTGATATGCAGAAAGGCATTTATCAGAAAATGATACCATCCAGACACTCTGCTTATAGTTTTTTCCAGAACTATGATATAATGGTTATGATAGATAAGGAAGTGATGGATATATACAACAAGCATTATCTTACCATTTCTCAGCAGCTTGTTATAGATGATAAGGATAAGGTCTCATTTCCTGAAGAGCTCACAGATTATTTCAAGGAGTCTGTCGTGGATAAAATGAAAGACAGGCTGATATGGGTAAAGGTGAGTTTTCCAGCACATTTCACACCAGATATATTAGAAGACCTGCATGTCGGAGTAAATGTTGTACCTGTAGAAAACAAGTTACTCCATGAACAAAATACGAATATAGAAGATACATTTAGGGTAATTCCATTGCGTACAGGAAAAAGCGAGTCTTTATTGGCAGTACATAGCGTGAAGGACTCTAATGGCAAAAACTATTACGAGCTGATGTTTCAACAGGAAAGCAGTATGGAGGATTGTGGAACTTATTCTTTGAGAAAGGGTGGCTGTGAACGTTTTGACTCCCGTTCGGCAAAGGAACTTCTTGTATATCTGCTTGACTTGCTTGATGACGAATCACATGCTTTTTCTGCCGTTTCCAGTGCAAAACTACAAGCGTTGGTTGGTCAGATGGAGCAATTGATGGAGCAAATGAAGCAGATAACAGAGCAAATGAATGAAACAAGGGAAACACCTTATTATTTAATGATAGACCGTATGAATGGTAACGGACAGATAACGGTGAAATACTGGACTACGAATTGCGAGATTGGCAACCAGATACAAGCCGGAGTCGAGTTGTCCCCTAATACCAATACCTATGTGAATCCAAAAACATTGGCACTTGTCAGTACGACTTATGGAGGCAAGCACTCTCCTAAAAACAGGGAACAAATAGAACATTACAAATATGGTTTTCTTTCTCACGGACGTGTTCTTACTCAGAATGATATAGCCAGTTTCTGCAAGAAAGAACTGGGAGAACTATTATTACGTACTGATATTCGTAATGGAGTGGCAATCAGTTCGATGCCTCATGAGGGGTTGATACGTACAAAGGATGTTCATCTGATTTTGGGAACAAGATTGGATGAACCATTACAGGAAAAACGGATGAAAGACAATCTGCTTACCAAATTGGCAGCCTGCTCTCCGGATACTTTTAACTATAGGATATTTATTGAATATAATAACGCATAAACAGATTTTATATGAATCCAGTTGCACTACATTTTGTATCATCGTATTTGCTCATGCCTCTCCTTACCATAATATTTGGAGTTGTGGCATATTTTATTGCCAGGAAAAACAAACTGCTTAATAATAAGAGGCTTATTGTATATTTGCTTCTGAGTGGTATTGTACTAGCGTTACCGGGACTGGCGGGTTTCATGAACTATAACTTTATGCCATATATGTATATTTTATTGGTTGTAGTTTATTGGATCGCTGGATATTACAACAGGATGGTATTGAGAAAAGTATTTTCATCCTCCAGCAATGAGCAACCTTCATTTGGAATCCAATTTCTGATTACAGTATCGGTTATGTTGTTCGGAGCCGGTCTTTTTTCATTGGTTTTCAATCTTTGCAATGAACTGCAATATGGAATATGGGCATCCACCTGCCTGCTTCCTTTTTCATTTCCTTTATTATATGCACAGACTGTTGACTGCTATTTTGCGATTCCTTTGGAAATCTATAAAGTCTGGAAGTATTCAGAGGAGTATGATTCGGATACTTTGTATATCAATCGTGATAAGAGTATTGTGATTGATGTGGAGGTCTTTAAAAGTGTAAATGACCCGGTTGCTGAACGAATTACCGGAAAAGCCTCGGAGGATGTCATATTCGGACAGTGGTTTCAGCGTATGATAAATGACTGTAATCTGAAGTCTCCGTCAGCTCCAATTGAATATCGTAATGAAGGTGGAACTTATTACGAATGGGTATTTTATACTAAACCGTCTTTCTTCAGAAGGAGATTCTATATAGATCCGGAAGTAACACTTGCAGAAAATAAGCTGAAAAGACATGATGTGATTATTGCCAAGCGTGTAGCAAACGAATTGGTAAAATATAGAGAATATTAATATTGTGGATTATGGCAACGAAACAGAATAAAAGGAAATCATATCCCCTGGTAAATTGGACAGACGGATTGCTTGTAAGGAAAAATCATTTGATGCAACTGGAAGATCATTTCATCAATCAGTTGTGTGAATATCAGTCGTATCATCTCAACAGAACAAACTATGGCTTTTTACCTTTCAGAAAAGGAGAACCTGTTTCCGGTGATTTCAGCATTACAGAGCTTGTTACAGGTACTCTCGAAGTCAGGTTGAAACGTTGTCATGCTGTTACTGCTGGGGGCTATCTTATAGATTATGATGCTGATGAAAATGAAGAACTGACAGCCAGCTTCCACATTTCTGTTGAAGATACTGATGATAGAGAACAGAAATGGGATGTGATATTGATGGCAGACCCGTTTGAAAGACAGCCTTCCGGTACTCCGGATGAAACAGAAAGTGTACCCAGACAACCGGACGCATTGCCTAAATATCGCCTGAATGTATTGCCGGCAGGACAGGTTGATGGAGGGGAACTGGGAAGATATTATCTTGTAATAGGCCGATTGCGTAGGAATGGAAACCGTTGTGAAGTGGATGGAAATTTTATACCTCCATGCTCCAGTATGTCCAGTCATCCGGACCTGAAAGGTTATTATGCGAAGTTCGGTCAACTTATAGATTCGATAGAAAAGGCTTCTATTGATATTCTGGCAAAAGTAGAGAACGCAGAGAAACAGACTGAATTAGCAGCAAATATAGGAATGTTATGCCGTCATGTAATGTTATATATATCTGATATATACTTTTCATTCCGTAACGAAGGACAGTATTATTCGCCTATACGTTTCTTAAATGTATTTTCGACACTTGCACACCGTTTATATATTTGTCTGGGCTTTATGGGTAAAGAAGAGAAAGAAGATTTGTTGAAGTATTTTTATGAATGGAATGGTGTCAAGCCCGGTGCTTACGAAGGCGTGCTCCGTGAAAATTGTGGAATGCGTTATGACCACCATGATATTCGTTTACTGATGGTAACGACAGAGCGCTTTCTTTACCTCTTTAATGATTTGTGGACTACGTTGAGCCGTCTTGAGTATATCGGTAAACATAAGGAAAACATTGTTGTGGCTGAGCGTTCACGTCAATCTAAGGAAACCACAGAAACACGCTGGAATATTCTGGATTAGTCTGTACTTAAACAGTTTTTTGTATGGTAAAGGAAATAGATAACATAGTGAATTTTGATGAGAGTGTGCATGCATTCAATCAACCTGATACTGATTTCAAGGCTGAAGTTGTTGCCAGTGGATTGAAAGAACAGGGTTATGATGCAGAACGGACGCTCATTTTAAGGCGTGGGGATATAAGACGCGGTTATTCAAAGGATATTCATGATATACATTCAGAATATTCACACTATGACTTGACCGATTATCTTTATCTGTATGTAAACAGGCGCAGTCTTTATGACATGTTACCTGAGTCTATATTTCATCGTAACCTTTATCAGACAGGAAAAATTTCAAAAGAGCAGGTCCTGGAGGAGATTCGTATCCATCGTGATGAAGAGTTCTTCGCAAGAAGATTTTTCAAACCTTTCGAGATTTCCTTGGATTATATGCTGGTTGCTTTTCAAAACAAGGAACGGCGTATTGATGAAATGAATGTTCATCGGGATTTTATAAATATATTCTCCCGGCAATGGCCAGTCCTTGATTTGCTTCCCGTCCATTTAGCTGTAATGCTGATACACATGCTGACCTATCTGGAACAGATAACAGTAAGTACGGAGAATATAGGTAAATGTATGAGCATACTGATGGAAGTACCTGTATCCCTGAAAAAGGGTGGGAAATGCATTACGGAAGTTGATCCGGACATTGTTCCGAAATTGGGTGAGTGTGTTTTGGGAGACAATATGGTAATTGGCAATAGTTTTGATGACGGGACTTATGAAATGGAACTTGAAATCGGTCCTATCTCTGCATCCAGAATGCAAGGTTTCTCTCCAGGAGCCAAAGATTATCAGATATTGCAATCTTTGGTTGAGCTTTTTTTGCCAGCCGACAAAATAATAAATACACGTTACATAATCCAGCAGGAAGACTCTCGCTTCAAGCTTGGTTGCTCTTCTGAGCAAGGGACTTTTTTAGGAATAAGTAGTTACCTGTAAATAAAAAATAAAAGTATGAAACCTAGGAATAATTCAGAAGTAAGAAAAGCATATTTGAAGTTTGCCGCTTATTTAATGGCTTGCGTCATATTTGCCGTTTTAATTTTTGCCTGTTTCTTAAAGACATCAGGCGTTGAGGTTAAAAGAATAACAATGAAAACCCAGGAGTATGACCGGGTATATACCCGTGAAATAGCCCTTTCAAATAGTGTGGATTCTGTTTATCAATATATGAAACTGATGAACACTTCTCCACAGATTAATGATGTATTACTTCAGGGAGTAATCAGTACAAAAAAAATGAATATCCTTAAAAACATACAGGATATGGAAGAAAGGGACTGTAAATTGTACAGACAACTGCTTGGAAATATCAATCTGTTCTTAGGAGTTAAGGATTCTATCCGGTTACTGAAAATCCAGGAGGAAATGGTAAAAAATGATTTGATGCAATGTATCAAGGATAATTGGAAGACTCGTAGGAATCTTAATGTAGGCTCTGGTAATAACAAATAAAAATAGAGGATTATGGACAATAATAGAAATAACCTGAATAAACGGGAAGTCTTTATGGGACATGCCTATGTATTCCTGTTCTTTATCATAACAACTGTAATATGTTGCATTAGTATATTCATGTGGAATTCAGACTTCAGTATGTTTGAGCAGAAAGAGTTTGTAAAAGTAAAAATGAACCGTATCAAGGACTATCAACAAGAACAGGCAGATCATCAAGTTTCTGTTGATTCCTTGTTTCGTAAGATAGAGAAGTTTGAACCGGGCGTATATGCTCAATATGAAGAAGATGATATTCGTTATCTGATAAACAATCTGAAAAACACATACGAAAAAAACAACTGGGATAAGAGGTATAAGTTGTTTATGCACATTGCTGATTTTTACGACATGTGGTTGTCGGATAAAAAGCAATTGTGGAGTATTCAGCAGAATATCATTACGTTCAAGGCAAATTTGGAGGAATGTGAAATTGGACTGCAGAAGAAACTTGAAGATCTGCGTTCCGGTTCAAAAAAATAAATATTATGGGAAAGATTTATACGCGTAAATTTATGCTTGTTATAGGAGCTTTGCTGCTTTGTATAGTAATGGCTCTATTGATACGATTGTTGTTCTCAAGCAGGACAATCAGGATGACATTGAATCCGATAGAGGTAGAAGTTGGCGAACCTGTTCACTATTCAGACAGTACACGTAATGCAAAAAAATGGCTTTGGGAGTTCGGCAACGGAGATAAGTCAAACAAGCAAAGCGGGGAATATATTTTTATGGAGCCGGGACGTTATCAGATACGCCTCAGAATAGATGATGCGCTGGAAGAAAGCAAGATTGTGACTGTAAGAAGAAAAAAGAATGATTATGGAAGTGAACAGTTGGTGAAAATTGAAGCTCCGTCAACTGCTATGCAAGGTGAGATTGTTACATTCAGAGGTTATGGTGCATCTAAGGAATGGAGATGGCAGTTTGGTGAGTCTGGCATTGTAGACTCAAGGGAGCAGAATCCATTATATTCTTATTCTGAGCCTGGCAAATATGAGGTGCAGCTGATGACTGAGAATACCCAATACCCGGTAAGACATACGATTGAAGTCATTCCTCAATATACCGAAAATGATTCAACAGACATATTGGTGGTTATAGGGAATGATATTCGTGAGCATTTGCAAGCTATCGTGGATGGAAAGCCATTCAACACTCATTATAACTATATATTGAAAAAATATTTGTGCGGTAATCCTGATGTGGCTGTCACTATAAACAATAACAAAAAGAATGATTTCTATTCTTATTGTCAAGGTCTGAAAATAATTGCCCGTAAAAAGACACTTATTGATGATGTATTTGTAGATATGGGTGATGATCTAAATAATGAATGTGTTATGCAGCTGATGGTAACTCAGCACGAACGGTTTTCAGAACAAAAAAGGTAAGTTATGAAAAGAAATAGATTGTCAAGTCTGTTCCATGCCGGATGTCTGTGCGGTTGTTTTATCGGTTTGATGGCAGCATGTGGTCCGGTAAATCGTTTTACGAGGGTAAAGAAAGTGCCTCGTGAGTACGTGAACAATTATTGTATAGAAGGATTAAAAGCACCACGTGATTTTGCAGTATTCAAGGGTAATCCGTGGATTGTATTTGCTCAGGAATCTTCCTCTTCTTACATGAGTCCAAGTGGAAAGAATGAGATGGATAATGTGGAGTATATGGATGCGTTTCTGGTCATAAAAGAGAAAGGTGACTGGTTGAAGCTGATAAAATATGATCCGTCTATTTTGAAGAATGGCAGATTAAAGGAGTGGAAAAAGGCGAAATATGTCGGTTGGATTAACAAGAATGAACTTTTGCTGACAAGGAATGGTATTACGGATGTCATGACAGGATTTAAAAACAAGATGGTTCTGTTGCCAAATGATACCACAATGTTTGTAAAAGCCGAAAAATATTTAGCAAATGATTCCATAAAGCTATACGGAAACACAGACTTGACCAAAGAGATTGGTAAAATTCCAATGTATAGTCTTGTGTATCCTTACAAGAAAGCGGTAGATGGAACACATATACTTGTCGGTTGTAGTCCCGTGATTGATGCAGACAGCATTGATCTAAAAACTATAGGATGGATTGATAACAGATTGTTGACATCTTCCGGACAGCAGTTGCACATAGATGTAGCGTCATTGCCTATGGACGTTTTCACCACGATTGATAAAGAAGAAGGAGATACGATAAACTTATGTGCCTCTGAAAGAATCAAAAGCCGGAATTTGTCTGTACTTAATCCAGCTATAAAATATAGTCCGGTACTTTCTTATAGAGAAAATGATACAACACTATGCTTCCGGACTCATCTTCCTATGCCGGTTATTGACAAGGGAGACAGTTATGTCTTGAATGTAAATGGAAATCCAATCTATTATGATACTTTTAAGAACAAAATCGAACAAGATTTACAACATATCAATATAGTATTTGTAGTGGAAGGGAAAGATATTACCATTGAACGTTTCCCGGCTTTGGTAAATGCAGTTCAAAGTTTGCAGTCAGTTCTGGTAAACGATGAAAGTTTTACATTCAGGTTTGGAGCGGTACTGACTTTTAATGAAGAAGGCAGCTTGAACGATCCTATCTGTAAATTGACCCCTGATTATATGGAGATGCTTGATTTCCTTTCAGCCAAAGCTAAAAATTCGGAAAAGCTGAAGCCTGTATATGGCAGATTTGGAAGCTGGTCTGGGGTAAGAATAGGTGTAGATATGTTCAATCATCATAAAGATGAAACAAATGTATTGGTCGTAATTGGTGATAAAGGTTATAATACAGAGTTCGCAGACTCTGCCTTGGTGAATCGGATGGTAAAAAACAATTGCCGTTTGTTAGGATTCCAACTGTATGGGGGCGAGCCTGATAATTTTAATAACTTTGTCCTTCAGCTTGGCAATATGATTGATTGTTATGCTCCACGGATCAGCCAGAAGAAAAGAGAACTGATGGTATATCCGGATTTGATACGGAATGGCAATGAATATATGGAAGTAAATCATAATACTTATTGCCTGGACTTTCCAGATAAAAGTATGACTCAGGGATGGTTGGTATTTCCGCAGAAGAATGAATCTTTGGAAATGGAAAGTCTGACTCAGGCTGTAGATTCCATGTTGTTGCAAGTGAAACTTGATAATACCATATTGTACAACCAATTGGAAAGAGCTTTTGCAGAGGTCGGTACAAATCGGTATAAACTTGATTCAACATTTGTAGCTTATCATCATATAAAGAAAACTGATAAACAGACCATAATGTCAGCATGTCCTTCTATAGAATCTGGATGGTCGCTTCCATTATCTCCTGTTGTATTACCTGACAGTCTGTCTTCTACATTGGATTATTATTTGCTGGTGAATGAAGATGAATTTAAACGACTCAGGAAATACATAGAAGAACCAGCTAAGTTAGTGATTGATTATAAAGTTGAAGTTGTAAGAAAAAAGAAACAGGCTAAGGTCAATATCTGTGATTGTCCGGAAGATTATATAACAGATAATAACGATGAAACAGCTATTAGTATAAAGAGAGACAGTCTGAATGATCCTGAGTATGCTCCAACTCGTCGTGTCAGAAGAAAGCTGGTACGGCATTTCCTTTCTGAGAGAAATACAGATAAGTATTGTAAAATTAAAAGAAAGGCTTTCTTGAGGATGCCTATCTCTGAATCTTTACGAAGATTTACCTCATGCCCGGTGGATTATCCGTTTTTTGAGGTATATCGGTTTAATGACTTGAAGAAAAAGGAGATGATTACTGATGTAGAATTGGACAAACTGATTGAATATTTTAAGGAAAAGAAGAAATTGTTGGACGAAGCTGCCGGTAAATCATTTCAATCCAATGGACAGACGTATTATTGGATCAGCCGAGATTTGTTACCATAGTCGTTCATTTGAAAATTTATCATTATGATATACCAAGCAATATTGAAAATCAGAGGCAAAGAGATACCGATACTTTATTATAGTTATCGGTGTCATATTCAACATTGTGATGATCCTAATTTAAGACGAATCATACAACTTCATATTGAGGCTTGTGAAAAGACGGGTAATCGAGAATACTTGCCTGTTGAAGGAGATCTGATAACACTTATGTTTGAATGTAGTGGTGACGAACAGTTCTTTTATGACTGGTTGAATATAGAAGGAACCGTGCACAGCGGTGAAATCCATTTTATATACAATGAAGTGGAGATTGTTGATATTTTTCAGTTCCAGGATTGCTTTTGCTTGAAGATAGAAGAAAGTATGAGTGCCGTGAATTTTCCTATGGTGATGACCGTATATCTGTCGCCAGGGATTATTAAGAGGAATAATTTGGATGTGAGGGAGAAGGAATGGGGTGATAAAAATAAAGCATTAATAGCTAATAATATAGTATATTCAAAGTTTCATGAGAACTCATCATCCACTGTTATTAATAATAGTTTTTCAAAAGATGCTTCTATTGGAGAAATAGAGGTGAAATCTCAAGAAGAATTAGAAGAACTTCTTTGTGAAATGTCTAAGCAGGCTTGGCGAAGAGCTGAATATATAGCAAAATTATTACCCCAAAGTAATGGCTCTAAAACTGTTTGTTCAGATGGAATAGTAACTGTCAGTGGATATAGTAAAAGAAGAGTAAGTAAAAAGTTTAGGCAACAGGTCCCTAATATGGTTGATGTTCCTATTTCATCAGTGATAGAAGAAGCTTTAAAATTAAACCATAAATTACGTGAAAATTCTTCCATAGATAATGGAATACCAGGTAGTAGTAGCGCCTCTCATGCTGAAAAACAGATGCTTGTGAAGCAGAAAAATGAAATGGCTTTTGGGGTAAATAGAAAGATTTGTGAATGTTGTTATGAATTTATACAAAAAACAGCTGAAACAACAGGTAATACTATTTTTATAACTCAACCTGTTGATGTGACATATATTTTTAGTCCAACATCAGGAAAAGGTAGAATATACAAAATTGGAAATACAAAAATATGAATGATATGGAAAAAATAGATAACTATTTGACATTGTTGAAAGATGAAATCAGAAATAATTCTTTTGGACATTTACCATTAAAATATCGTGTTCGACTTATGCGTTATATAGATAGTCCATTAATCGTCAATAAAATATTTTATAATTGTGTAGTTAAAATAAAAAGCTTAAAAGAAGAGATATTCCAAGATAATGAGATACTACTTCAGATACTATTTGAAATAAGAGACTATTTATATAATAATAAAGGTGATAAAAATCATTTTATGATGATTTTTGATAAATATAAAAATTATCTATATGAATATGATGCTTTGGGAGGGTTATTGTTATCACTATGTTTTAATATTGCTACTGATGCATCCTTGATGTTGGATATAGCAGAATATAATGAAGAAGATGATAATGAATATGATTTTGAAATGTGGAATCCTGATTTTTTTGCAGAAATAATTTTCTCTGAAGGACTCTACTTTATTCCTTCAAATAGCGGTAGTGTAGAAAAAAGAGAAGCATATTGGATTGGGGTATTGGAGATTATAGAAAAGATATGCAGAAATGCTAATTTTGAAGTTGCTCCTTTGTATTATCAAAAGGGAATGGATGAAAATTTTATTATCCCTTCTCGTAATCAATTTGATGATACTATAGAGGCCCAATTTAAAGATATACTATTTTTTATAGTAGATTGTGAGCCTCAAAAGCTAAAGGAAGGGCTTGAATATAAGATATTATTTGTTTCAAGTGTGGTGGATATGTTTAGTATTCTTTCCTCTAAAGGAGATGTAATAATATTAAATACAAAAAATGTAGATAGAATTTGTAATGAATTTAGAAATATACGTGAACAAATGTATAAGAAAAATTCAAAACAAGGTGCATGGTTTCAAGTGGAAATATTATTAAAAAATAAAGACTTATATACACTTGATTTTAATTATGATAATTTAGAACAAATACCATCTTTATTTCAGGAACCTGATTGGTTGTTGAAGATGTTTAAAGAATATCCAAGAAGTAAAGAATATACTCCATTTTGGTTGCAAAAAATTGTTGGTAGCAAAGTTAAATATTTAAAGAGTTGATGATATGAACTATACTGGTAATATTAATCTGTTAATCAAATTTTTTATATCGATTATTGGTGATTTTGATTATACAATTAACTATATTGAGAATGTATCTAAGCCAATAGCTAAAAAATACCCTCAATATCTGATTAATAAGAAAAGCGAAGACAAGATAAAAGCCTTCTTAACCGACAGAGTGAAGGCCAAAGTGGAAAGCTTTGTGAATGCGGAGGCAAAGGACGTGATGGTGACTGAAGTGCGGGAAATGGCGGACCTGATAGCGGAATATGAAGGAGTTGAAAGCTCTTCTGCTTATGGAACCCATTCGGCAGATGTCCCTTCGTTGGGAAATACCGGAGTGGAGCTTGCTATGAGCATGGATACAGGTGCATTGGATATCCGTCCCGTCAATGTTGCCAAGCCTACAGGTGCGTCGGGAAAACCCAAGATAATGAAACGCAGTGTCATCCGTGTAACCATGGAATTGGAAGTGTTGATGGAAACCAAGCAGTATTTGCAATTCCTGCAACAGATACCGGATTTGTTAGGCTTACATGAATTCCCTAATTTAAGATGTCGTGTGATATACAATCAAAAAAAGGTAACAATCAATGAGGAATCAGCCCCTATTGAGGTAAAGGTTATAGATAATAGAAAGTATCAACGTTGGTTTATTGTTTTTACATTATTGATGATCTGTAGTATTGGTGGCATTATAGCGTTGTTCTTTTCTATTCCGAACCTGTATAAACAGGATATTCATTTTTTGCATAACGACACGATTCATCAGGATTTCACCATATCCAATAGCCGCATTGACTTGGACAATGTAAGTCTGATAAAAAACGGCGGCAAAGATACGCTTATCATTAAAGACAAGAAGATATTCATTTCTAAATGAGGAAATATGGAAGATTTGATACATATACATACCATAAAAGGAATGTTGTCCCAAAGTGGATGTCCAGAGGATTTGCTGGAACATTATCTGAAGTTTCTTCAAACAGGAGGTCAACAGGTACAGATAATCAGAGGTGAGGTGAACGTGATGTTCCAAAAGGAAGAACAATATCGGAAAAGAAGAAATGAAGCCATGATAGGAAGTGTTACTTTTCATAATAAAGACAAGGGAACAATTGGAAGTTCTGATACTGGTATATTTATCGGTATGGAGTTCATTCAATCTTGTTTCCAGCATGGAATTCCGGCACGGATGTCTAAAGTGCGTAGGGAACATGGGAAAGTGATGGAGATTGAAGTGGTATTTGGGGTATAATAAAAGAATGTCTTACAGATAGTATTGCAGGAAATAATTGTTTGAATTACAAACTAAATGTTAAGAGTGTCATTACAGAATAAAATCCTTTTGGGGTATTTGTTATTAGTGGCGGTTATCAGTAGTATGACCGCCATTTTGTTGCATGAACGGAAACGGATGCATGAAATAGAAGCAGAGACCACGGAAATACGTAAAATCCGTAAGGATATAAATACAGTCCACCGGCGTATTACAGAACTGGCAACACATGGAGAATCTGTCATTACATGGAATGAAATGGATTTCCGGAAATATAGAGACCAGCGACTGGGGGTAGACAGCCTACTACAGGTAATGAAGCAATATGTGGGTGGTTTTGTGCATACGGAACAAATTGACACTCTTTGTAATTTGCTTGAAGAAAAGGAAAATCATCTGCTACATATTATGGAAACTGTTGCAATACAGAGAAAGACGGATAGTCTCTTGGTGAATCACTTGCCGGAAGTGGCCAGAAGAGCGACCCGTGTAAGGATTGTTACTCAAAAGAAAAGTGGTATAGCCGGATTCTTTGGCGGCAAGAAAAGTGTACAGGTTCTGCCTTCTGCTCAAGAACTACATGCTTTCAGTGACAGTCTAATTGCCTTGCAACGAATACATACTGTAGAAATGGAAACTTATGCAGACAGTCTTCGTTCCAGGAACCGTACTTTGAACCGTGAGTTGTCGCAGCTGATCAGTAGCCTTGATAATCAGGCACAGGCAGTATTTGCTCAAAAAGATCAGAAAATAGCAGAAGCACAGGATTTATCTTTCTTCATGTTTGCCATAATTATAGCATTTGCAATTATTCTGCTGTTGATTTCTTTTCTTATCATACGTTCTGATTTGCGTAAGGAAGAAAGAATTAAATCCAGATTGAACCAGGTTATTAGTGAAAATAAAGAATTGCTGGAGATGCGCAAGCGCATTATCCTGACCGTTTCACATGATATACGTGGCCCTCTTGGTAACATTCATAACTGTGCTGATTTGGCATCACAGACCCGGGAAAAGAAGAAACGTGAATCATATCTGGAGGATATACGTCACTCCTGCCATCATATTCTTCATTTGGTCAATGATCTGATGGATGCTTATCGGATTAATGAAGTCGGTGATTTGCGTAATGATTTACCATTCGATTTGAATCGTTTTCTTAAACGTATTTCTGATGAGTTTTCCCGTAAGGCTATTTCTAAGGCTTTGATTTTGTACGCGGTACATGAGAATTGTAGTTTAATAGTGAAAGGTGATGCGGACAAGTTGGAACAGGTTCTGGCTAATTTACTGACAAATGCCATAAAGTTTACTCCATCGGGAACCGTTAATTTCCATTCAAGATATTCTGATGGGAAACTGAATATTGAAATCAGGGATACTGGAATCGGGATGGATGAAGAAACGCTGAAAAGAATCTTTGCTCCTTTTGAACGTGCTGCACAAAATATCAACTCAGAGGGGTTTGGCCTTGGATTATTTCTGACAAAAGGTTTGGTAAAGGTTTTGGACGGAACAATGGATGTGGAAAGTGAGCTTGGTAAAGGAAGCGTATTCAGACTTGAATTTCCTTTACCTGAAACGGATGAACCTGCAGGGGAAGATAAACAGGATAATAATCAGATATTTATGCTTCCTAAAAAGGTACTTGTTGTGGATGATGACCCGATACAGTTAAAAATTGCGGAAGATATGCTTGGCCGTAATGGTATAACCTGCACTACATGTATAAATATTCAGGACGTTGTTGCTGCTCTGGAGAAATCGGATTATGATATAGTACTAACGGATGTTCAGATGCCTGAAACTGATGGGTTTGGTCTTTTGAAACTGCTTCGTAATTCGGATATTGGCAACTCAAGAAGCATTCCTGTAGCTGTCATGACTGCGCGTAGTGATGGTAATACAGGAATATATGAAAAGGAAGGATTTGCAGGTTATATTCATAAACCGTTCAATATTCATGGATTGTTATCTTTTTTATCGACTATCATATCCCATACAAGAGTCTCAAATGCCGGAGACTTTGATTTTTCCTGCTTATTGAAAGACATAGACGACAATGGATATATGCTGTCACTCGTTATTGATGAGTCCAGAAAGGAACTTGCTGAGATGGAATTAGCCTTGAAAAAGTATGACCGTGAATTAATGCGGAAGATTGTTCACCGGATGATGCCGGTATGGGAAATGCTTGGTAAGGAACGCTTGTTGCGTGAATTTCAAAAGGAACTGCATAATAATGAAAGTGTTAATGAAATCATAGGGGAATATGCCCGGCAGGTTATTGACATTCTTGAGAAATTGATAAAAGAAACAGAAAAAGAACTTGGAAAACATGAAAATACTGATAGTTGAAGACAATATGATACTTAAGGGTATGATAGAAAAGTGGCTGCAAAAAGCCGGTTACGAAGTTCTGACCGCTATTGACGAGCCTGGGGCACGTAGTATTCTGAAGAAACATGAAATCAGTCTGGTGTTGGGGGATGTACGTTTGCCTGAAGGAAACGGTATCAGTCTTCTAGAATGGATTATGAGTTGCGGTATGGAAATTCCTTTTATTGTCATGACAGATTATGCCTGTATCTCGGATGCTGTACGTGCAATCAAGCTCGGAGCTAAGGATTATCTGGAGAAACCTGTCCATCAGGAACAGCTTCTTGAATTAATGCACAGTATGTTGAAAAGTCCGGTTATAGTACGTAAAGAGCGTTCTTTTGTAGAACGTACCAGCGAAGCTGCACGGAAAGCTGCTTCTTTTGCCCGTCGTGTGGCACCATCCGATCTTTCAGTTATGATACTTGGTCCGAGTGGTAGCGGTAAGGAAGTGATAGCCCAGATGATACACCGTTATAGTGATAGGCGTGACAAACCTTTCGTTGCAGTCAATTGTGGAAGCATACCTAATGATTTACAGGCTTCTGAATTTTTTGGTGCGGTCAAGGGTGCTTTTACCGGAGCTGTTGCAGACAGGAAGGGACATTTTGAAACAGCCAATGGAGGAACTTTGTTTTTGGATGAAGTCGGCAATATGCCTTATTCCATGCAGATTCTTCTTCTTCGTGTTCTTCAGGAAAAGGAGTTTAATCCTGTAGGAAGTGACAAAGTAAAGCGTACGAATGTGCGCATTATTTCAGCTACCAATGAAAATATGAAAAAAGCTTTAGAAGAGGGACGTTTTCGTGAGGACCTTTATTATCGTCTTGCTGAACTGGAAATTTTACAGCCACCGTTAAAGGACTGCAAGGACGACATTCTTCCTCTTGCTGAATTTTTCAGAAAAGAACATTCCTATAGAATACATGTTAAGAATGAAGGCTTTACAGAAGAAGCGAAAGCATGTATGTTGGGGTATGACTGGCCTGGTAATGTGCGGGAACTGAGCGCAAAAGTCAAACGTGCGGTCATTGTGGCAGATAACGTATTGTTGGATGTATGTGATTTGGGATTGGATAATGTGGTTTGTGGTAGTAATCCGGAAATTTATATCATTCAGGAAAGGGAAAGGATACGAAATATGTTGGAAAAAAATCACGGCAATGTCAGCCAGACAGCTATTGAACTGGGTTGTAGCCGTACAGCTCTTTATAAGAAAATGAAGAAAGTCGGTCTGAAATAATTTTTTTTATTTTTTAAGGCGGTATATCAGTCTGCATACATTGTTGCGGAATGTTTTGGACTCATGCAGTACCCATTGTCCAGGCTGAATTCTTCCCGTAATGTTTATCCCACTTTTGTATGATATTGGAAGTAAGTATATGACCACTTCATCTGCGAGCTTGTATAGAAAAACTCCACTTACATAATCCGCACTCTTCTGATTCTCCACCTTCATGAAATAGGTGCAGTCGTTTCCGTGTCTTTCCTTGGCATCCATCAGATCAAGCATTCCATAATAAGGATACATGTTGAATACCGCCCGGTTTTCCCAATATGGGAAGCCGTTACGATCTGTCCTGAGCCATTCCATCAGCTTTTCATTTTCATCCGGTAGAAACCCATTCAGTGTGATGGGCATGATGACTTGTATTTTTGCCATACCTCTTGTTTATAAAAAAAGCATGAAACCCATGCATAGTTCTAAACAGGGGTTCTGGTAAAACCCATTACAAAAACTCGCATGGGCTCACGCTATAAGATATAGCATAAGCCTCACGCAATGGCCTTTGTAATTTTTGAAATTTACCAGATTTCTGTTTAGGGCATCTTGCGACTTATGTATATAATCAACGGAAAACATCCCGTAATCCGTCGTTATGTTCTATTTCAAATTCAAAGATAGGGAATGTTCCCTGAAAATCAAACTGATTCAGGACTTATTTGTCATTCTGTATCTATTCAGCTTTTCTTTTCTCCTCTTCTGCACTTTCTATTCCCAGCCGTTCACATAGTTCTGGGTCATTCTTGATACGTTCCATTTCATCGTTGATGATGACCTGGGCATCCGCCTTTATCTGGTCGTAGTTGCGCTGTATCTGCTGGAGCATGATGTCATTTCCTTCACTGTCTTTGAACGTGTTGATAACCGGGATTTTTTTGTAAGCCTTTTCTTCCGCACTTACTTTGGCATGGTCCACGATAATTTCCGCATGGAAAATCTTCTGGTCGATTTTCTCCCCGAAATTGTCAGATACGGAACCGACAAACGTCCCCTGTGAGAGGTTGGAAATCTTGGATGCAGGAATCAGGGAATCCAGCTGGGTGTTGATCGATGTGGAGACATCCTGACGGTTGATGGATATGGACTGCCGTTTTTGCAGAATCTTACCGAAACGTTCGGAAAGTGTCTTGGCCGTTTCACCTACCACCTGACCGCTGAATATGTTGCCGACTGTATTTTGAATCACCTTGCTTTCCTTTTCACCGTAGTCACGGTTAAGCTGGCTGAAGTCCTGAAATCCCAGACAGACTGCCACTTTGTTGGAACGTGCCGTTGCAATCAGGTTGTCCAGTCCTCGGAAATAGATGGTAGGGAGCTCATCTATAATGACCGTGCTTTTAAGCTGCCCTTTCTTGTTTATCAGTTTGACGATTCTGGAATTATACAGTCCGAGCGCAGCGGAATAGATGTTCTGCCGGTCCGGATTATTGCCTACACAAAGGATTTTAGGCTCCTTCGGATTATTGATGTCCAGAGAAAAATCATTGCCTGTCATGACCCAGTACAGCTGTGGAGAAATCATTCGGGTAAGCGGAATTTTCGCTGAAGCTATCTGGCCCTGGAGCTGATCCTGAGCCCCACCTTTCCAGGCATCCATGAAAGGGGAAAGGTAGTTCTCCAGTTCCGGATAGGAAGTCAATATGGTAAACAAATCTGAGTAAGGTTTGTTCAGCAGTTCCACGGCATGAGGGAACGTGCAGTAGATACCGCCTTTGAATATTGTAGGCTCGGCACTCGGCGCCTTGCCGCATTTCTGCGGTAGGTTTCCGAGAGCCTGCCCCCGAACCGTGCTTACATGTCTCCATGTACACGGCTCTCCGTTATAATTCAACTTAGTGTTATACATTGCCATGTATTTTAGCATTACATTCTGGACAGACTGCCAATGTTTTACGGTGCATTTTGAGCATGATGCGTTCCCATTCGTTCTTGCCTGTCAAGTCTTTCAAGGCACGAACATG
Source organism: Bacteroides sp. An19 (assembly GCF_002160215.1). Taxonomy (NCBI): domain Bacteria; kingdom Pseudomonadati; phylum Bacteroidota; class Bacteroidia; order Bacteroidales; family Bacteroidaceae; genus Bacteroides; species Bacteroides sp. An19. The sequence continues at coordinate 111,873 of NZ_NFKD01000005.1, forward strand.
GTGCATCACCGTTTTGCCATGCGCTCCGCATACCTCGCACTGTTCCGCCTTTAGTCTCTCAACAAGACTTGAGGCTGGCAGAAAATTGGTGTTTGGCATTATGTCGTATTTAGCATCACATTGAGCGTCTTTTCTCTTGAAACCCTCATTATAGAACACACGGCATTTGCATTGCCCTTTTGCATCCGTGTAACTGATTACAAAGTCTTTGTCTTTCGAGTATTTCTTTTTAATCTTCCGTACACTGCTGCTTTGCTTTTTGGCGATGCTTTTGTACATACTGTATTCCATAATATAACCGAACCTTTTGCAAAGAGTAGATACATTGTTCGCTATCGAGTAATAATTGTAGAATCCTCTTATCTCCTTATTGAATTGGGCTACAATATCCTCCGGCTTGCAGTTCATCATATAACTGCGTGCCTTTGGCTTCCAATCCTCCTTGCCATTGGTTTGTATAACCCTCATGGCTTTGTAGTCAATCAACTTGTTCTTGACCACCTCTCTCGGGAGTAGAAGTACAACCTTGCGGTTGAACATTCTTTTGAGCACTCCATTCTTATCTCTCTTGGTGGCTTTGGAGTTGCGTACGGTTATTTCATATCCCAGAAATTTAGCTTTTTCTTGTGCTTGGGTTATAAGCGTTTTCTCTGCCGACAGTTCAAGTTTTAGCTTATCTTTCATGAATTGTGTGATATTCGCTTTGATTTGCCCACATTCTTCATGGCTGCCGACAACCCCAATCAAGAAATCGTCTGCGTATCTGACATATTTCAACCGTCTGTACTCTTCATCCATTTCCATGACACAAGGCATTTGTTGCATCTGTCGGTAATACCCTTTGATTTTATCAATAAGGTCTTTCCGTACCTTTGTATCGGTTTCGGATTTCAGTTTCTTTTCCAGCTTGTTCTTACGGTCTTTAATCCGACGGTAATCCTTATCCAATCTTCTGCTTGCGCCTTTATTGAAAGATTGGGCGTATTCCTCCATGTACTTGTCGAACTTGTCAAGGTAAATATTAGCCAGTATGGGACTAATGATGCCGCCTTGCGGAGTTCCACTGTACGTGTGTCTGTATTTCCAATTTTCAATATACCCAGCGTTCAGAAATTTACGGATGAGCCTTATGAACCTCTCGTCCGCTATGCGTTCTTCGAGTATGCCAATCAGAACGTTATGGTCTATGTTGTCGAAGAAGCCTTTTATGTCCCCCTCTATAAACCATTTTGTTCCGAGAAACGTATCTTGAATTTGGGTTAATGCAGTCTGGCAACTCCTACGTGGTCTGAATCCATGTGAGGTATTTTCAAAACTTCCCTCGTATATGGCTTCCAGTATCATGTGTACCACTTCCTGCACCAACTTGTCTTCAAAAGACGGGATGCCCAACGGGCGTTTCTTTCCGTTCTTCTTAGGGATATAGACCCTTTTGGCTGGGTTGGGTTTGTAACTTTCGTCTCTAAGCTTGGAGATTAGATTTTCTATTCTCTGAATACTCATTTCGTCAACTGTCTTGCCATCTGTCCCAGCGGTCATATTGCCCTGTTTGGCATAGATTCGCTGGTAGGCGGTATAGAACATCTGTTCATTGAATAGAATACGATACAACCGTTCGAACTTATAGCCCGATACATTGCTGTGTTTCACTAAGTTGTTCAATACATTCTTTGGATTTCTCATAATGTCTCTCACATTTTCCTTTGATTATATTGATTATATAACTGCTTCCCTTCGCCATGTGCAGGGCATTACCCTGCTCGGACTACTACGGAAGCTCCGTTGCCATGCCGAATATTCAAGAACGACTTCTATAGCCTTTCGGCGTTTCGGTTTAGGCAATCCCCATTTAGCGGGTGTAATAACAAGCATGACAGACTGTCGGATGCAACGTTCGTCCGTTAATCTGCTTATTGCAGACGTGTCGCAGTCAGTTCTTTGCCCCATACAACCTAAACACTTGCTGGGGTACATGCGATATGGCGTTGGTAACTGCCTTCCGCCACAGCCCTGGTATGTGCCACTGGATTGTTGTTCAACCAGTTCAGGCTTCATCCTCATGTCCGTCTTTCTGTCTTGCCATTCAGTCGCAGCGTGGCAGTTGGCTGACTTATGGCTTCTCCGACATGCTACACTCCCCCTCGGGTTTCCCTCTGGGATAAGTCGGATGACAGTAGGTCTTATTTTCATAGAACTCTAACCTAATCTATTGCTAAATAGATATTTATTACACCGCCTTATGGGCGCACTTGAGATACCATATAATGGCTGCCAGCAGGATAATCGGAGACTCTACAAAGAAATCACCCTGCTTTTCAATCCAGGTGCGGTTTAAGTTGAGCATAATGGTATAGCTTGCTTCGTATGCGTCAGAGATGTCCGTCATGAACTCCGGATTGATGGGATTGCAGCGGTGTGAACGGTGCGGATCATCGAAGTTGATGACGTAGAAATGCGGCTTTACCTTGTATTTGTCCATATTGTGCAACAAGGTATTGTATGCAATGGTGGAAAGGTCATCGAATTTATAATCATAGATATAGACACTGAAGCCCTTGGAAATCATCTGTTTGATGTAGTTGTTCACCACAGCGTATGATTTACCGGAACCCGGTGTTCCCAATACGATGGTCGCACGGAAAGGGTTGACCACGTTGATCCAGCCGTTGTTGAGCTTGCCGCCATACTGGAATCTGGTGGGCAGATTGACCGAGTATTCATTCTCCATCAGCCTTGTCTCCTGCATGAAGGATTCGTTTTCCATATTGAACACATCCTCCATCAGGGTATGCCTGTAAAGCCTGCTGATCCACAGTCCTGCCATGAGCAGGCATAGATAACCGGCTGCAAGTGTCACCACATACAGGGCAGTAATCGCTTCGTGTGGAAAAGGCAGGTCAAGCAGCCACCAGTTCATGAAAAATAGAACCGCCCCGGCAGTAAGTACCGCCCATATACGCTGCCAGGTTATTTTCTCACCCTTGACTCCGATGGTACCCATACAGGATATGGCCAGCAGAAGAACCGCCATCAGTTTTGTCCATAGGATACAGCCGAATATACCGGTTGTCCTGTCAAAGTTCATCAGTATCCGGTCTATGACATCCAGATTCAGATGCCAGGCGCTCATACTGGGATAGCAGTACACATAAACGTGGACTACCAGAATAAAAATACTGACTGCCCTGCCGAATTCCATAATCTTGGCAAGGGCTCTCAAATCGTCTTCCTGTTGCATAATGATGTAGATGATTGTGGGGGAATCCGTTGTTCCCCCTGTTATTGACTCATTTTGATTGATCAGATACCACGTGATTTGCGCTTCTGCGGTTTCTTTTTCCGTTTCATGCGGCGACGGAACGCTTCTTCCTCGTAATCGACTGCCGGATTTGCCTCAAAGGAGAAGATGCCTGCCGCCTGTTCAAGCGCACTGTTTTCTTCCATACGGTGACCGTACCGTTTCCAAAGTTCCTCCGGACCGGACTGTTGTCTGTCCTGCCAGGGTATTCCTTCCCACCAGTTGACAAGGCCGTTGAATACGTTGGCGGAAAACTCCTTTCCCATACGTGAACCGTTGAACGCCTCACGCCGTTCATGGTCTATGAATGTGACGCCATAGATACGTCCGGTATCGTTCCTTCGGAATACCACATCAATGTGCTCCTGTTTCAGCAGTTCCCTGAATTCCTGTTCCGATTTTGCGTTACGCATGGCCCATACTACCTTGCCGGATATGACCGGCGACCATCTGCCTTCCTTGAAGTCCTGTGTATGCCGTAACATACGTTCGGACAGTCCCGTATTTCCGAAACGCTTGCCGAACCTTGCACTTTTTATTGGAGGGCTGACCACTTTCCCACTATCATCTGTAGCCGAATAGATGATACCCGTATAGGGTGTTCCCATGTAATCGCCCCGAACCTGTCGGGCTTCAATGTTCAGTGTGGAAAGCAGTGCGGAATACTCTCCGAAAGTCTGGAAACGGTAGCTCTCCAGTACGGCCTTCAGTGTGTTTCCTATCTGGTGGCGTATATCCCCCTGTGAGGCATCCACCTTTTTCAGTTCCGCTTTCGGATTCCGTCTTTCCGTATCCGCACTGTTACGCAGTCCGAATTCCTGTTCCAGTTCCCGGCAGGCTGTCATTGAACGGCGGTGTTCATAGGAGTCATTGATTTTCCTTCCTTCATCGTCAATGCATACACTCACGATATGTACGTGCGTGTTGCAGGTATCGCCATGTTTGTACACGATGAACGGCTGGTCACCATATCCCATTTTCTGCATGTATTTCTCTGCCACTTCCGCCAGCCTGTCATTGTCCAACTTATCTTCCGGTGCCGGACTGAGGGCGATATGCAGGACCGGCTTGTCTGTTCTCCTGTTTGCCGTCATATGGTTCTCAAATGAAAGGAGAGCCAGACGCATGTCCTCGCTCGGCAGTCCCGGGCGGTCGGAAATCATCCGGTGTCCGGACAGGATTTCCGCCGTCCCTTGAAATACCTTTTCATGGTTATAGGACAGTGCTCCGTAAAGGTTTGTCCCGTGACTTATCTTTGCAACCATTTCTGTTCATATTCTTTGGTTAATGCCATAATCTGCTTGTTGAGCAGTATCAGTTCCAGGGTAGCCTTTTCAAGTTTGTAAAGCAAGGACATCGCCCTTTTTTCCCCGAAGTTTTTCTGTACGGCCCTTACGACCTGATTGTAATTGTTGCCTATTGCCTGGAATTGTCTGTAAAATTCCCCGAGCCGGATGTAATAGTCCATGGAAACCTTATCCACCTTGATTACCTTCAGTTGTTCTGAAAAGATTGATTTCTTGATAAAGATTGTCCTGTCCCTTGCTCCGGATTCCAGAAACAGTTTCTCAAATCTGCTTTTCTCCTGTGCGTTCAGACGGAAATTGTACTTGTAGTCCGCCGGATCAGTCTTCGGTTTTCTGCCTGTCCTTCTTGCCTGTTTTTTCTCCATGCTTTTCTGCTTTTGGGTTGTTTTGCTTTCTCCGTCAGATTTTCCGACTTTGGAGGAAAATCCCCCGACCGTTAGGGAGGGCAAGTTGGTTTTTGTATGGCAGAATAATTTCTGTCGTACAAAAACACAACTTGCTCTGTTCGTTTGAACAGAGAATCCACCTCCGGCGGATTGCTGCGCGACGTGAGCGGCGTGCTGCTGTCCGTCGGAAGATATTCCAAGCCGTCTATCGGTTCTGACTTTGCAAAATTATGGCTGTGTAAACAGTTGTGAAATAGTGGATTATATGACATATAAAGACGTCTGATGACATCTGATGTCATGGTACAGGCTACATATTACCTGTATGCTTGAAAGACCTTATTTTTGACGCGATTTAAGCGTGCAATATTGCAATAACATAATAACATAACAACATGGTATTGCAATAATATAAGGACATAATAACATGGCAATATAACATTGCAATAACATAAGGACATAATAACGTAACAACATAGTATTGCAATAACATAAGGACATAATAACATGGCAACATAATATTGCAATAACATAAGGACATAATAACACGGCAACATAATATTGTAATAACATAAGGACATAATAACATGGCAATATAGTATCACAATAGCGTAATGCCATTGTAAGATTAGTGAAAGAAAAAGTGAATATTAACCCCAAAAACAAAAGGTATGAACAAACGTCCGATTCTTGTCGCCTTCAGCAATCAGAAAGGCGGTGTGGGCAAGTCCACGGTAACAGCGGTTCTTGCCAGTTATTTTAATTATGTAAGAGGTCTGAAAGTTGCTGTCGTTGACTGTGATTATCCCCAGTTCAGTCTGGAAAAACTAAGGGGAAGGGATTTGAAGAACCTTGAAAAAAGCGAGTATCACCAACGGCTTTTCTGCCGTCAGTTTGAAGACGGTTCCCGTAAGGCCTATCCGATTGTTACTTCCACGCCGGAGTCAGCCGCAGAGATTCCCGGCAAGCTGGAAGGTGATTATGACCTGATATTCTTCGATCTTCCCGGAACGGTGAACTCCCGTGGTGTATTTGAGTCCGTCATGAACATGGATTTTATTTTCACTCCCATTTTAAAAGACCGTATGGTCATGCAGAGCAGCCTTTCCTTTGTATCGACCGTTCAGGATTTTATCGGACAGCATCCGGAAGCTCCCCTGAAGGACATACGTTTATTCTGGAACCGTATGGACAGCCGTACTTCCAAAGAACTGTATGTAATGTATAATGCAATAGTGCTCCGTATGGGTTTGAAGGTCTTTGAAACCGTACTTCCGGATCTTGAACGCTTCAACAAGGAAATGACACCTTCTTCCAGACAGCATTTTCGCTGCACCCTTCTTCCTCCTTCCGAATCATTATTGAAAGACAGCCGTCTTGAGGCTTTTGCCCAGGAGATGGAACGTATCATATTTCCGGGATAAGAACTATGGCAAAGAAAAGAGAGATATTCAAGGTGGATGAGGATGCCTTGAAGGACATGATGGCCAGTGAATCCATTTCCTGTGGTAAATCTGGAACTGATGTCGGCGAGAATGTTCTTCCTGTCACAGAAAAGGAAAAAAATGTGCCGGAAGTAAAGACACAGGGACAGGAAAAGTCCCGCAAGACGATTCGCGCTGACCCCGGACTGGAAGAGAAGGTGGAAATGTATAAGGAACTGTTTCTGGACAGAAAGAAGTCCGTACACAGAAAGCAGACCTATATCAGCTATGACATGTATTGCAGGCTGGCCCGTATCCTTCCCCTTCTGAGTGATGACATGAGTGTGCCCGCTTTTTTGGATAATGTGCTGGCACACCATCTTGAGACTTACAGTGAAGAGCTTGGCGAGCTGTTTCGCCGAAAAACCCCAAAAACATTCTGAAAATGATGTGGATTGTATTGACTGTTGCCGTATTGGTTTGCGGCCTGCTGTTATGTTGCGTTTATGTACTGTCCAATAAGATTTGTTCACTGAAAAGACAGGTCAGAGAGTTGAATGAGAAAATAGGAATAGCGAACTGCTTTCCCGAATATAGCCGTGTGTATCTGAACGATGCTCCAGTCGGGAAAGGACGTCAGATTCGTATCCGTTGCGGTTTGTACAACAAGGCAAGCCGCCTTATTCCGTTTATGGCTCCCGGCATGAGTGTTTCAGTCTATGTGAGCAATATCGTGGAGGAACACTTGAAACGCCACGGAGAATTGCTGAAGAATGAACTTGAATGCTTTCTCTATAAGGATTCTTTATGGAAGAACTGATATACTTCTGTGTACGGATTGTCTGTATAGGCTATTTGCTGTACAGCGTGTATAGCTGGAGAAGGCGTATCGAAACTGTTTGTACCCTGCTTTATGGGAAACCTTGCGTGAAGAAGGAAAAGAAAGAAACTGCCGGAACGGAATCTGCGGTTTCAGATGCAGAAGTGATGGGAAGTACCCGTTATGTCTATCTGGACGAGAATGCCGGAAAGACTGCCGCTCCCTTCATGAGCCAGCCACTTGAAAGGAATTTTATCGGTGAGGAGGAGGATGTACAGCAGGAAGATGTGGAATGCAACCTTCAGCTGGAAAAGATGAAACTCCTGCAGGAAGTCCAGGAAGACCTTGATGCGGAGTCTCCCGAAGTGGAATCCGTATCACCTGTTCTGTCCAGCAGGGACATGGAAGTACTCGGCGAATATCTGACACATCAGGATGAAGCCGACCATGAGAAGGCCATGCAGGCAGCCCGTGTCCTGTTCTCCATCAGGCAGACCAGCCTGATGGACGTGTTCCTTTCCAATATGGAGAATTCCGCTATTGTAGAGGAACTGATAGACAGGTATCTTGATGAGGACGGCAATCCCAGACCGCTTAAGGTAAAGGATAGGAATGAACCGTCTGACGAGTGGCGGAAATATATCTGACACCGATATGTTCAGGCATCCCGGAAATCTTTTCGGGATGCTTTTTTTATGTCTGTAAGGCTTCCTGAATGACATCTGATGACATCCGGTGACACCTGATGACGGTGTTGTATCACAGCGGTTTAAGCCTTATATATTTGCAGTCGAATTCAAAATTTATGTCAAACCCCAAAATGATTCGACAATGAAGAGAAGAATCCTATTTTCAGTATTGTGTGTGCTGGCAGCGGCAGGTGCCTTCGCACAGGGACAGGGTCTTGCCGGCATCAATGAGGCTACCAGCCTTATGACCTCGTATTTCGATCCGGCCACCAAATTGTGTTATGCCATTGGAGCCGTACTCGGTCTGGTCGGCGGTATCAAGACGTATGGCAAGTTCAGCAGCGGCGATCCCGATACGTCCAAGACTGCGGCAAGCTGGTTCTTCGCCTGCATCTTCCTGATTGTGGCCGCCACCATTCTCCGTTCCTTCTTCCTGTAAGCCATGGATTACCGTATCAACAAAGGAGCAGGCCGTCCGATTGAGTTCAAGGGCTTGAAATCACAGTACCTGTTCTTTTTTGCCGGAGGCCTTGTATCGGTCTTTCTTGCGGTGGTTGTCCTGTATATGGCCGGTGTCAGCCAGCTGGTATGCCTGTCTTTCGGAGCGGTATCCGGTTCCCTGGCCGTATGGCTGACCTTCCGCATGAATGCCCGCTACGGTGAGCACGGGCTGATGAAGATGCTAGCCGAGAAACGCCATCCGCGCTATCTGTCAGCCCGTTGCAGAATATTCAGAGCATTAACCAAAAAGAAGAGAAAGAAATGAGAAGTGTATTGAAGGCCTGTGATCTGGAAGACAGATTCCCGATTCTGGCCGTGGAAAACAACTGTATCGTAAGCAAGGATGCGGACATTACGGTAGCCTTCGAGGTCGAGCTGCCTGAACTGTACACGGTGACGGCGGCGGAATATGAAGCCATTCACGGTACCTGGGTAAAGGCCATGAAGGTGCTTCCCAATTATTCGGTCGTGTACAAGCAGGACTGGTTCGTCAAGGAAAACTACCGGAGCGAAGGAGACGGGACGGAAAGTTTCCTGTCCCGCAGCTATGAGCGTCATTTCAACGAACGCCCGTATCTCAGACACCGCTGCTTCCTGTATCTGACAAAGACCACACGCGAACGTGCCCGTCGCCGCAGTGATTTCAGTACCCTGTGCCGCGGCTATATCCTTCCCAAGGAAATCACGGACTGGGATTCGGTCGTGAAATTCCTGGAGGCGGTGGAGCAGTTCGAGCGTATCATGAACGATTCGGGGCATGTCAGGATGAAGCGTCTCAGAACGGAAGAGGTGGTCGGAACGGAAGAATGTCCCGGTCTGATTGAAAGATACCTGACTCTCGGAATGGAAGACACGCACCCCGTATTACAGGACATCTGCCTTGATCCGGAACGCATGCGCATCGGTGACAAACGTCTTTGCCTGCATGTGCTTTCCGATACGGAAGACCTTCCCGGCAGTGTGGGCACGGACATGCGCTATGAGCGCTTGTCCACGGACCGTAGCGACTGCCGTCTTTCGTTTGCGGCTCCGGTAGGACTCCTGCTTTCATGCAACCATGTCTATTCGCAGTACGTGTTCATCGATGACGCACAGGAAATCCTGCAACGCATGGAAAAGACCTCACGCAACATGCTGTCCCTGTCGAAATACAGCCGCAGCAATGCCGTGAACTATGAATGGGCAGAAATGTATCTTGACGAGGCGCATACGAAAGGGCTTGTTCCGGTTCGGTGCCACTGTAACGTACTGGCCTGGGCGGAAGACGAGGAAGAGTTGAGGCGTATCAAGAACGATACCGGCAGCCAGCTTGCCCTGATGGGATGCGTACCCCATTACAACACGATAGATACCCCGGTGCTGTACTGGTCTGGTATTCCAGGCAATGCGGGCGATTTTCCGGCTGAGGAAAGTTTCTATACCTTTCTGGAACAGGCTGTCTGCCTGTTTGCTTCGGAAACGAATTACTGCAATTCGCCCAGCCCGTTCGGTATCCGTATGACGGACAGGCAGAGCGGCGTACCGCTTCATCTGGACATCAGTGACCTGCCCATGCGCAAGGGGATCATCACCAACCGCAACAAGTTCATACTCGGTCCCTCCGGCAGCGGTAAATCCTTCTTTACGAACCACCTTGTCCGCCAGTATTATGAACAGGGTACCCATATCCTGCTGGTGGATACCGGAAACAGCTATCAGGGACTTTGCAGCCTGATTCATGACCGGACACATGGCGAGGACGGTATCTATATCACCTATGAGGAGGACAATCCCATCGCCTTCAATCCGTTCTATACGGATTCCGGGGAATTTGACGTGGAAAAGCGTGAAAGCATCAAGACACTGATACTCACACTCTGGAAACGTGAGGATGAAGCCCCAAGGCGTTCGGAAGAAGTGGCCCTTTCTGGAGCGGTGAACGCATACATCCGCAGGATAACGGAAAACAGGGATGTCAGACCCGATTTCAACGGATTCTACGAGTTTGTGCGTGATGACTACCGCCGGATGATTGAGGAGAAGAAAGTCCGTGAGAAGGATTTTGACATCGACGGTTTCCTGAACGTGCTGGAACCGTTCTACCGTGGCGGTGACTATGATTTCCTGCTTAATTCGGACAAGGAACTGGATCTTACCAACAAACGCTTTATCGTATTTGAACTGGACAATATCAGCGGAAACAAGGTGCTTCTGCCCGTGGTCACGCTGATAATCATGGAAACCTTCATCGCCAAGATGCGCCGTTTGAAAGGCATCCGCAAGATGATACTCATTGAGGAATGCTGGAAAGCCCTTATGTCAGCCAATATGAGTGAGTACATAAAGTATCTCTTTAAGACCGTCAGAAAATATTTCGGGGAGGCCGTGGTGGTCACCCAGGAAGTGGATGACATCATCAGTTCCCCTGTCGTAAAGGAAGCTATCATCAACAACAGTGACTGCAAGATTCTTCTTGACCAGCGGAAATACATGAACAAGTTCGACCATATCCAGCGGCTTCTCGGACTGACCGACAAGGAACGCGGACAGATCCTGTCCATCAACCAGGCCAACCATCCCGGACGTTTCTACCGTGAGGTCTGGATCGGTCTTGGCGGTACCCACTCGGCCGTGTATGCCACGGAAGTCAGCGATGAAGAATATGCCGTATATACCACGGAAGAGTCGGAAAAGCTGGAATTGCAGAAGCTGGCCAAGGAACTGGGCGGAAATCTGGAACTGGCCGTAAAACGCATTGCGGAAATGAGAAGGGAAAGGAAAAGGTCAAACGGTAAAGCATGACGGTTATGAATGACAGTTTTGAATCGGATGAAAGAAAGCGTAAGGAGACAATCGAATGTCTCTACTGGTCCCTGATGAACGGATGGGACATACCGAAGGAGATCCGTGAACATTACGGATTTTCAGAAGACTATGAGCTGTACCACCGGCTTGAAAGTATGGAACCGGAAGATTACAGGGAAAGAAGGCTCAGAGACGAGATACCTGATGCCGTAGAGGTCGATGTAAGACTGACACATGCTGTGGAGAAGGTCTTCGAGCGGCTTTGTTCCCCTCCTCCCGTACAGTATCTCGACAAGCTGTACGGGGAACTGGAAAAGCTGGGAGGTTTCATCGCCAACCCGAAGAATATTGACAGCCCTTTCATTAATTCCGGTTTTCTCATGAAATACGGCATTGACCGGAATTCCCCGGATGAAATCAGACGGCAACAGGCAGAAAAGGCCTATAAGGAACTTTATGCCAGGTTTGAAACCATGGTCGGCCTGAAGTCCCAAAACAAAAAGGACGACAACGCTATCCGCAAGGAATGCCGGCAGCCAGCCTGTAAAGAAAGGCTGTCCGGAAAAGCCCGCATCCCGGTCAGTCCGAAGCCAAAGAGACGCAAGATGGGACTTTGAGAGATTCAGTAAAACAAGAACAACATCATTAAAAAAGACAAGACATGAAAAACAGACAGTTGTACAGACTGGCCGCCTGCCTGATCGGGGCGGCATCACTGCTGCTGCAGAGCTGTAGTGAGAGCAGGTTCAAGGACTGTGACCGCCTGTGCGGTTCATGGAGCAGTGTGGAAGGCAAGCCCGATGTCCTTATATATAAGGAAGGGGACGCCTACAAGGTGACGGTCTTCGCACGCAGCGGAAAGACACGGAAGCTGAAGCCGGAAACCTATCTGCTGGTGGAAGAAAACGGTAACCTGTTCATCAATACCGGTTACCGCATAGACATCGCCTACAATGAGGCGGCTGACGTATTGACCTTTTCTCCGAACGGTGACTATGTAAGGAAGGAGGTACGTCCATGAGAAAAAGACTGCTGCTGCTTTGTGCAGGAACCTTTTTTCTTGCCGGACAGATACGGGCACAGTGGGTGGTGACCGATCCGGGAAACCTTGCCCAGAGTATCATCAACATGTCGGACAATATCGTGCATACCTCTTCAACTGCGACAAGTACCGCCCAGAATTTTGCGGAGACTGTGAAGATATACCAGCAGTACAAGAAATACTATGATGCCCTGAAGTCCGTCAACAATCTGGTGAAGGATGCCCGTAAGGTCAGTGAGATTATCCTGATGGTCGGTGACGTGTCGGAAATCTACGTGACCAATTTCCAAAAGATGCTGGGTGACGAGAACTTTTCTCCCGAAGAGCTGGATGCCATCGCTTTCGGTTATACCAAACTTCTGGAAGAGAGCAACGGGGTGTTGCAGGATCTCAAGCAGGTAATCAACGTCAGCACCCTTTCCATGACCGACAAGGACCGTATGGACGTGGTGGATGACTGTTATGCCAGTATGCGCCGTTACCGCAATCTCGTGAATTACTATACGAACAGGAATATAGCCGTGAGTTTCCTGCGTGCCCGCAAGAAGAATGACCTTGACCGTGTCCTGAAGCTCTATGGCAATGACACCTCCAAATACTGGTAGCCTATGGTATTGTTATCCGTGGATTTCTCGAATCTCCATACCATTCTGGAGAGCCTTTACAATGAAATGATGCCCCTTTGTGAGGATATGCTGGATGTAGCCAAGGGACTTGCCGGACTTGGTGCCCTGTTCTATGTGGCCGTCCGTGTCTGGCAGTCGCTTGCCCGTGCCGAACCGATAGACGTGTATCCGCTTCTGCGTCCGTTTGCGATAGGCATCTGCATCATGCTTTTCCCGACCTTGGTACTCGGAACGATGAATACGGTGCTGAGTCCGATTGTGCAGGGAACCCACAAGATGCTTGAGGGGCAGACGATGGACATGCAGCAGTACCGTGAGCAGAAGGACAGGCTGGAACGTGAAGCCATGCTCCGCAATCCGGAAACGGCCTATCTGGTCAGCGATGAGGAGTTTGACCGTCAGCTGGACGAGCTCGGATGGTCGCCCGATGCCATGGCAACCCGCATGGGCATGTATATGGAAGTGGGCATGTACAATCTGGAAAAGAATATCCGGGACGCCTTCCGCAGTCTGCTGGAACTGCTTTTTGCCGCGGCATCCCTGCTTATAGATACGGTAAGGACCTTTTTTCTGGTTGTATTGTCCATCCTTGGTCCCATTGCCTTTGCCTTCAGTGTGTGGGACGGTTTCCAGTCCACGCTCAGCCAGTGGTTCACACGTTACATTTCCGTCTATCTGTGGCTTCCCGTGAGTGACCTTTTCAGCTGTATGCTGGCCAAGATTCAGGTACTTATGCTGCAGAACGACATCCTGGAGCTCCAGAACAATCCGAACTATTCGCTGGACAACTCCAATTCGGTATATGTGATCTTCATGCTCATAGGTATCATCGGATATTTTACCGTGCCGACCGTGGCCGGATGGATTGTGCAGGCAGGCGGTGCCGGAAACTACAACCGCAACATCAACCGTACCGCGACCAAGGCCGGAGGATTTGCAGCCGGTGCCGCAGGTTCCGGACTGGGAAATATCGGAGGGCGTCTGCGTGGAAAATAAACAGAACAGGAACATAAAAATCATGAAAACAGATGGAATTCAAATCACTGACCAATATTGAAAGCAGTTTCAGACGGATACGCCTGATGCTTGCGGTCTTTGTCGGATGCTGCACGCTTGTGACCGTGTTTGCCCTGTGGAACTCATACCGCTTTGCGGAGAAACAGCGTGAGAAGATTTATGTACTCGATGGCGGCAAGTCACTGATGCTTGCCCTTTCGCAGGATCTTTCACAGAACCGTCCGGCTGAAGCCAGGGAGCATGTAAGAAGGTTCCATGAGCTCTTTTTCGGGCTGTCGCCACAGAAGGATGCCATTGAGCACAATATCAACCGTGCCTTGCAGCTGGCGGACAAAAGCGCCTATCATTACTATGTGGATTTTGCAGAGAAAGGATATTATAACCGTCTCATTTCCGGTAATATCAATCAGGTAGTACGGGTGGACAGCGTGGTCTGCGACTTTTCCGGCTACCCCTACAGGGCCAGGACGTATGCCCGCCAGATGATTATCCGTGAGAGTAACGTGACGGAACGTTCATTGGTGACTGACTGCCAGCTTCAGAATACCTCCCGTTCCGATGACAACCCCAACGGCTTTATCATCGAACATCTGACTATACTGGAAAACAAGGACATAAGGAGCGTAGAGCGATGAAAAGGAACCTGACGAGACAGGCGGACCTTCAACTCAGGAGGTTCTGCCACAGACTTACCGTTAAACAGCGCAAGGCTGTTCTCTGGATACTGTTTGTCCCGTTTGCCGCCGCATGTGTCTATACGGCATGCAGACCGTTTATAGGCAGTAAGAACAGGGAGTCCGGAATGGAATTTATGGAAAAGGATTCACTCCGTATGGAGTTCATTCAATCTATTGTAAGAAATGGAGAAAGAAAAAGTCAAGAAAGTAATGGAACGGCTGATGAAACCGTTCAGGCTCCGGTCCTCAAAGGACAGGAAGCCGCTGGGTGAGGAACAGAAACGCAAACGCGCCGGATTTGTTGTGTATCCTCTGATGTTCCTGCTGTGTCTGGGAAGTTTCTATCTGATATTCTCACCTTCCGGGCAGGAACGGGAGCGGCAGGATAAAGGCCAGGGATTCAATACGGAAATCCCTTCTCCCGAGGACAGCCGCCTGGAAGGGAACAAGAAGGATGCCTATGAAAAGGCTCTGATGGAACAGGAAAGCAGGAAAAGGAAGACATTCTTTGAAGCTGCGGAGTCCATGTTTGCCAAAGAGGAACGGAAAGACAGTGTCCGTCTTCCCGATAACATTCCACCGGAGAGGCAAACAAACACGGAAACTGAAATAGAAGGAGGCAATGCCGGACCGGTCAGTTCCTCGGCCGGAGCCTACCGTGAGATGAACCGTACGCTGGGAAGCATCTATGAACCGCGGACCGATCCGGAAAAGGAAAGGCTTCTGGAAAGGATTGAGGAACTGGAGCGTATACAGCAACAGCAGCAGAAGCAGGAGCCACTGTCAGGCATGGAGGAAAAGATGGCCCTGATGGAAAAATCCTACGAACTGGCCGCCAAATACAATAACCGTCAGGCAGTGGAGACTCCTTCTCCCGTCAGAAAAGCGGAGGACAAAAAAGCCATACCGGTGAAACAGGTTCACAATGAGGTGGTATCCTCGCTTTCCAGACCTATGAGCGACGAAGAGTTCATATCCGCCTTTTCGGGAGAACGCAATGCCGGTTTCAATACGGCTGTCGGCCGGAAGACCGTAACGGAAGGCAATACCATTGCTGCCTGTGTACACGGTACGCAGACCGTATCCGACGGACAGGCCTTGCGCCTGCGGCTTACCGAGCCCATGTCCGTTGCCGGACGTTTCATACCGAAAGGGACTGTACTGGTAGGTGGCACACGCATACAGGGTGAACGGCTGGAAATCATGGTCAATGCCGTGGAATACAAGGGAACTATCCTGCCGGTGGAACTGGAAGTCTATGATCTGGACGGACAGCAGGGAATCCTGGTGCCGGGTTCATTGGAATATGACGCTGCCAGAGAGATTGCCGCCAACATGGGAACCTCGATGAACAGCAGTATCAACATTTCCACCGATGCCGGGGCGCAGATTGCCTCCGATCTGGGAAAAGGTGTGATACAGGGCGTTTCCCAGTACATATCCAAACGGATGCGTATGGTAAAGATTACGCTGAAGGCCGGACACCGGGTGCTGCTCCATTCACCGGAGAAATGAAATACAGTAAACTATGAAAGAAAAGACAACCATTAAACAAAAGCACATGAAGAAGATTCTGATGATGTTTGCCCTTTTACTGGGCGTATCGGCTGCCTGGGCGCAGCAGAGCAGCGGTGATTATTATGAGGGGCTGACCCGCAAGATCGGTTTCAGCCAGATGATTCCGCCGCACGGACTGGAAATAACGTATGACAAGACTGTCCATGTCATTTTCCCGGCTCCGGTCAAGTATGTGGATCTCGGTTCTACAAACCTGATAGCCGGCAAGGCCGACGGTGCCGAGAATGTAATCCGCGTAAAGGCCACGACACGCAATTTCAGGGAGGAGACCAATATGTCTGTAATAACCGAAGAAGGGAACTTCTATACCTTCAACGTGAAATATGCCGACGAGCCGCTGTTGCTGAATGTGGAAATGTGTGATTTCATCCATGACGGAGAATCGGTGAACCGTCCCAACAATGCCATGGAAATCTATCTGACCGAGCTGGATAACGAATCCCCCCGTCTGGTACGTCTTATCATGAAATCCGTGTATGAGAATGACAAGCGCCGTATCCGTCATATCGGCTGCAAGCGTTTCGGTATCCAGTATCTGCTCAAAGGGCTGTACACCCATAATGACCTGCTTTATTTCCATACCCAGGTAAAGAACTCCTCGAATGTGCCCTTTGACGTGGATTTCATTACGTTCAAGGTGGTGGACAAAAAGGTGATGAAGCGTACGGCCATGCAGGAGCAGGTGATTTATCCGTTGCGTGCCTATAATTATGTGACACGTGTAAACGGCAGGGATTCGGAATGTACGGTATTCGCCCTTCCCAAGTTTACAATACCGGACGACAAGAAACTGGTTGTGGAGATGTATGAGAAACAGGGCGGCCGTCACCAGAGTTTTGAAGTGGTCAACGAAGACCTGGTGCGTGCGGAAACCATCAATGAACTGAAGATACGATGAGAACGAAAGTATTGTATATGCTGGCATTGCTGCTTGTCCTTTCCGTGGGACAGGCAGACGCCCAGCGGATTCTGCCAAGGATGCAGGGTGTGGAAATGCGTGGAGGTATGGCTTCCGATAACGGATACTATATGGGAATGACACTTTCAAGCTATGCCAAAGGCGGGAACAAATGGGTATATGGAGCGGAATACCTGCACATGAAACACGGTTACCGCCATGTGACCATCCCTTCTGCACAGTTTACGGCAGAAGGCGGATATTACCTGAATTTCCTTTCCGATGCGGGAAAAGTGTTCTTCCTCAATCTGGGAGGATCGGCACTGGCCGGATATGAGACGGTAAACTGGTCCGATAAAATACTCTATGACGGGGCCACCCTGAAAAACGGCGATGCCTTTGTGTACGGCTGTGCCCTGACGCTGGAGATGGAACTGTACCTTGCCGACCGTGTGGCATTGACAGCTTCCTTGCGTGAGCGTTTCCTGTGGGGCAGAAGTCTCGGACATTGCCATACCCAGTATGGAGTCGGCATTCGTTTTATGATAAATTAGCGGGTTATGGAACTGGAACAGATTAGACGGATTTCCCTTGTCGGTTTTCTTGAAGATATGGGGCATATACCGGTATCCCGTAAAGGAAATGATGTCTGGTTCAGATCACCTTTCAGGAATGAGAGAACCGCATCCTTCAAGGTGGATACGCAGCGGAATGTCTGGTTTGATTTTGGCCTCGGAAAGGGAGGTGACATCTTCCATCTTGCCGGAGAACTTACCGGAAGTACCGGTTTCATGGAACAGCTGGAGTTCCTTTCAGGGAAATCCGGCATCCTTCCCCTCCGGCCTTTACAGGAACGTAAGAAGATACCCCGCGTTTCCGGATTCGAGGACGTGAAAGTGACGGAACTGAGTCATGAGGCTTTGAAAGGTTACCTGAAAGAGAGAGGCATTGATCCGGCCATAGCCGGGAGATTCTGCAAGGAAGTGGCATATGGAATACGGGGCAAACGGTATTTTGCCATAGGCTTCATGAACCGGAGCGGCGGTTATGAACTCCGTAACCCGATGTTCAAGGGATGCATCTCTCCCAAGGACATTTCCTATGTGTCCCTGTCCGGAAAGAAACAGGATACGTGCTGTGTGTTTGAAGGATTTGTGGATTTCCTTTCGGCATTGGTATTGCGGACTGTGACGGACGAGGATTGCCTGGTGCTGAACTCTGTATCCAATCTGGAACGGTCGTATGCCGTACTGGAGGGTTACGGCAAAATCCGGTGCTTTCTTGACCGTGACCGGGCCGGAATTACCGCACTGGAGACTTTGAACATACATTTCGGGAATAAGGTTATGGACTGTTCCGGTCTGTATGATGGATTAAAGGACTTGAATGAATATCTGACAAAAACAAAGGAAAACAAATGAAGACAGAAAAGAATATGAGAAAAGGATTTGGGCTGGCAGGCAAGATTGCCATGTTCTGCATAGGTCTGGTCAGTCTTGTACTGACCTCGTGCGAATCCGAGCTGGAAATCCAGCAGAGTTATCCGTTTACCGTGGAAACAATGCCGGTTCCAAAGGAACTGAACAGGAATGAGATGGCGGAAATACGATGTGAACTCAAAAGTGAGGGCGATTTTGACGGTACGGTCTATACGATCCGTTATTTCCAGTATGACGGGGAAGGTTCCCTGAAACTGGACAACGGTCTTGAATTCAAGCCGAATGACCGTTATCTGCTGGAGAACCGGAAGTTCAGGCTGTATTATACTTCACTATGTGACGAGGCGCAGAACTTCATTGTCGTTGTCGAGGACAACTGGGGAAACATGACGGAAATGGAATTTGACTTCAACGATGCAGGTGATGAAGAAACAGGTACTGTGGAAGATTCTTTGTCAGTTCAGGAAGGAGGTGCCTTATAATAACCGTAAGACTTCTAAGGTCAGTACTGCCGTTGGTGGTACTGGCCATGACGGTAACTTCCTTGCGTGCACAGGAGAATGTGGAAGGCTCACAGTGGGAAACGGCTGTCAGGTGTATCAAGAAGTTCGATTATGACAAGTAATATGTTATGTAAAGTGCAAGACTTATAAAGTGAGCAAACTTATTGAATATTAAAGAATTTATTTAGTCCCTTCGTATAAAAACTTCTCATTATATTGCATTCTGTATATATCCTAATTATTAAAGAATGATTTTATGGAAAAAGTAGAAATTAAAAAGCTTATTGAGCAATGTCTCAATTATTTTTATGAAAGTGGTTATGCGAAGGGCACTATTGACTATTACAAGTGTTTGTGGACAAAAGGCATTTTACAGTACATGTCGGACAAAGGGATTGATATGTATACACCTGATGTAGGTGCGAAGTTTATAGAGTCCACTCAACATCAAGACATGAGTAATCATGAATGTGAAAGGATACGTAGTATACATGCTCTTAATGACATTATGACTGTCGGATATATTAGAAAGCAATGTGTTAGAGCAGCTTTCTACCCTCTTGATGGTGCTATTGGAAAACAGATGGAGAAGTTGGTTCTACATTTGATTTCTTTACGCCGTGGCAAAAATACGTTAAAGCACTATCGTTCATGTTTGGGTAATTTTTTGTATTACTTAGATATGATTGGAGTACAAAATATAAAGCAGATAACAGAGGAACATGTTATACGGTTTCTTTCTTCCCAACAGCTAAACAGGGAAAAGACTTTGTCTATTATTCGATGCCTCTTTCTTTTTTGGAGACAAGAGAACATTATAGATGGACGATTTGAGGAATTCTTCGCTACATATAAATTACGAAAGAAAGAACGCATACCATCATATTATACAACGGAAGAGATTAAGGTTATAGAAAATTCTGTATCGCGAAGTAGTGCTTTGGGCAAGCGCAATTATGCAATGATTTTATTAGCATCAAGATTGGGCTTGCGTGCTTCAGACATTATGAGTTTGAAGTTCTCAGATATAGATTGGGATAATGATCTCATTAAATTGAGGATACAAAAAACAGGTAAAACCATTGAACTTCCATTATTGGCAGATGTCGGTAATGCCATAATAGACTATCTTAGATATGGACGTCCAGCATCTACTTCCCAAAACATATTTCTATCAAGTCGTGCCCCGTATATTGCTGCCACTCAGTCTATGGTTTGTGGTAATATCAATAAAATAATCCGCCTGTCTGGTGTAAATATTGATAAAAAACGCCATGGTCCTCATTCTTTACGGCATTCCTTAGCAAGTAATATGCTTGAAAATGGGGCTACCATGCCTATTATATCAGAAGTTCTTGGACATCGCAACACTGAAACAACGATGACTTATCTAAAAATAAACCTTGTAGCTTTAAGGAAATGTGTATTACCTGTACCACCTATTCCAGATAGTTTTTATACGCAGAAAGGAGGAGCATTTTATGGCTGAACAGTTCAATTACAGTAGTGTTTTATCTCCATACATTAAACGAATGTTGGAAATCCGGAAATCAATGGGTATTGTTGATTCTCGTGTAAGATGGATACTTAAAGAATTTGATGATTTTGCTAATTCCATAGGATTGCAGGAACCACATATAACAGAAGAGTTTGTTAAGAGATGGCATAAATCACGGATATCAGATAAAGAGATCACTATTTATGGCAAATATCTTGTATTGCGCCAACTGACCTCATTGATGTGCCGCAATGGATGCGTATGTTATATACCGATTATACCAAAGCAACCAAAATCGGAGTTTACACCTTATATATACACACATGACCAAATATCTCAATTGTTTACAGCTGCCGATAGCAGCCGTTTGTTTAACAATTGTATGAAAACAGCTATCATTTCCATGCCAGTCATTCTTCGATTACTTTATAGCACAGGAATGCGTGTGTCCGAGGCTTTATATATGCGTAATGAGGATGTGAATCTTGACTCTGGATACATACATCTCCGCAAGACAAAAAACAGATGTGAACGCCTTGTTCCTATTGGTGAATCTATGGTAATTGTGTTAAAACAGTATATAGAATATCGGAATAGAATGCCTATAGAAAAAATTTCTCATCCCAATCATCTGTTTTTTACCAAATTAGACGGGACAAGCTTCAGGGTATGTACTCTTTATGTCTTTTTTCATAAACTGCTAAAAATATGCAATATACCATATATAGGAAATCGACAAGGGCCACGTATCCATGACTTGAGACATACTTTTGCCGTACATTCGCTTGTACAAATGGGACATAACGGTATGGATTTATACACAGGGCTACCAATACTTTCCGCATGTCTTGGGCACCGTTCTCTTTCATCTACTGAAAAATATGTACGACTTACCTGTATGATGTATCCGGAGTTTGAAAAACAGTGTTCTCCTATAAATGCTTTTGTTTATCCAAAAATAACAACAGATTATGACTACCAGGACTGATTTTGCAAAATATCTAACGAGATTTTTATCTGAATATTTGCCACATCAACGAAATGTGAGCAAAAACACAATTGCTTCTTATCGTGATTCTTTCGTACAATTCATCAATTATATGAAAGGTATCAATGGAATACCCGTTGAACGACTTCTATTGAAACATCTTACACGGGATAATGTCATCAATTATCTACAATGGCTTCACAATACTAAAAAGAATACTTCAGCAACATGTAATTATAGACTTGCTGCAATCAGGTCATTCTGTTCGTATCTCCAATATATAGTAATAGATAATATGGTAGAATGGCAAAGTATATTGTCGATAAAGGCAAAAAAAACAGAAATAAGCCCTCCTAATTATCTTTCAATGGAGGGAATAAAATTATTATTGGCACAGCCTGACACAACTTCATGGAAAGGACGTCGTCATTTAGCATTATTGTCATTAATGTACGATACTGGTGCAAGAGTACAGGAAATCGCAGATCTCACAGTAGATTGTGTACGTATTGATACAACACCATACACTATACGATTAACAGGGAAAGGACGTAAAACCCGTATAGTCCCCTTGGCAGAAGCACAAGTTGACATTTTGCGTAGTTATATGGAAGAAAACAATTTGAATGATCCCAACATGATAAAAAAGCCTTTATTTTTCAATGGTAGGCATGAAAAATTAACAAGAGAGGGTATTACGTATATTCTGAAAATCTATGCAGACATGGCAAATAAACAGCAACCAGAAATTATTCCAAAGAAAATAAGTTGTCATTCTATTCGACATAGTAAAGCAATGCATCTTTTACAGGCAGGAGTAAATTTAGTATACATACGTGATATTTTAGGGCATGTTTCCATACAGACTACTGATATTTATGCACGTGCCGACTCCAAAGCAAAACGTGAAGCACTTGAAAATGCCTATACCAGATTAACCCCTAATACTATAACAGAAAAAGAGTGGGAACGAAATAAGAACCTATTAGAGTGGTTAAAGGGACTTGGACATTGATAATATTATGTAAAGTGTAAGTGACAAGTTGGTTCATAACAACTTGATTATAAACCAACTTTTACTCGCACTTTACATAACATATTACTTGTCATAATCAAACTTATGATAAGCTACTCATAAATATGAAGGATGGCATGGTCCGGAACATCATCCTTATGTCGCATACGGTCACCGTATCAGAAAAGGGGAAAAGTTTCCCGTCAGGCTGACAGAAAGTGAGGGAGACAGTATTCTGAGAAAGGACCTGAAGGAAATGTGTGCATTGTTCCGTCACCTGGGAAAGGATTCACTTTTGGTTACGTGTCTGGCATACCAAGTGGGACCATATAAGTTGCTCGGTTATGGCAGGATGCCCAAAAGCACGTTGATAAGGAAACTGGAAGCCGGTAACCGGAACATTTATGTGGACTTCATACGATATTGTCACTATAAGGGAAAGAAAATTTCGTCAATAGAAAGGAGAAGAAAAGAAGAATACAGATTACTGTTTGTGCCATAGAAACAAGACAGCCGTGAATTTATCATGATTCACGGCTGTCTTGTTATAATATCCTGTCTAAAAAAAGTGACAGGGGATAAATGAACCGGTTATACTGTTTCAGAGCATCCATATCCAGCTTCATGTTTTTGTAAGGATTTGAATCGTCCGTATAGAAATAGATGTCTGTTGTCTGGTTACCATTTTTTATAATTTTCCCGTTCAATGGTATCGCGTCCACATCCTCGAACTTTTCAAGGGGAAGGCCTTCAATAGAACCGGTTTCCTGTTTGCCGAGACTATTTGTATAGTGATTGAACAGTACAAATCCTTTTCGGGCATAATCAATGTGAATGCCGTACGGACGGTTGCGGTAAAAGTTTTCTCTGGCTTTTTCCTGATAATTTTCCATTATAATACCGGTTTGACAATTTCAATCTTCAATCCGAGTGCATCAATGATACGGCAGAACGTACTGATACCCGGATCTACAATACCTTTTTCTATTCTGGAGATATAGGACTTGTTGGTCCCGATTTTTTCAGCCAGTTCGGACTGGGTCATCTTTTCCTTCTTTCTGGCATCACATATAATCTGTCCCATGCAGTAGGCGTATGCCTCCTTACGGAACTCCTCACGTTCAGGTGTTCCCGGCTTGCCGAATTCCTCATCCATGATAGCATCGATGCTGGTCAGGTTTTCATTTTTTGTTTTCATAATACTCCTCCTTTATCTTTAATGCCTTTTCTATTTCGGAAGGCGGTGTCTTCTGTGTCTTTTTCTGAAATCCGTTGAACAGGATTACGATGTTCCCGTCATCAAATATGAAGAATACCCGGAAGATGTTGCCTCCATATTCAGCACGGATTTCATATAGCTCTTCACGCAGATACTTTACGAACTTGCTGCTTACCCTTTCCTGAACTTTCAGCATATCAAGAATATAGTATATCTTGCGGGCTTCCTCTTTTCTAATGGATGATATGAAGTCCGTGAAATAATTCTTGTAGGCTGATATGGTCCGTTCCTGTTTCATGCAGCAAAGATATAAAAAGTTTACATATCAGGCAACCTTGAAAGATAAAAAAGATTTTATGCTTTATTACCCAGGTCTGTGAAGTTGATGCACCCCGTTACTATAAAATCCTCTTTTCCGTAGTCAGCCAGTGATTTCAAATCAGAGAGGCTTTTACAGTAGAAAAATATCGTATTATCATATTCTTCAGGTATATCAGTAATTGCGATGTTTACGTATTCAGTATTAAGACTGTCTTTCCATATAATCTCGCACTCTGCAAGTTCAGGTTTTCTCCCGTATCTTTCGACAAATCTCTTGAAACCGTTTTCCATATCTTTTTTTACGGCTTCTATGTCGCAGAGAATGGTATAATTGTCACACTTCTCACACCATCCATATAGGAATGACTCATCATCATAATTATAGAACTGTTTTGTATTCGGATTGATGAAGGCATTGCATATTACATGATTTCCTCCACATTTGCAACATATAACATTTTCTTCCAGTCCTGTATTTTTTATCTGAAAGATATTTGTTATGGCTTCCAGTATCTCGTTAAGCCATACCGGATTGGCCAGAGCCGCCTCATGGCGGCTTGTGACCTTGTAATTTTCTCCGGTTATCTTATCATGGACTTCAAGTGTGATTCCTTTTCCGACAGCAGTTACCTTGTGTACGGAGCATTCGCACGGATCACCCATCTTGTCAAACCAGATTACGTAAACCGGATTGTCATTGTCTGTCAGTATTACTTCGGAAACCGAGTTTACCTTCATCAGTGCAAGTATCCTGCTGATGATTTCATCGCACAGGTTTTCAATTCTTTTTTGGAAAATATTCATATTCAGATAAGATTTAGATGTTGGACTTCTTTTTTGTATTTCTCCAGTGAAGACTTGTATCCCTGTTCATGGATAACGTCCTTCAGCTCTTTCAGGGTATATGTCCGGGCTACGTCCAGTCCGTAGTCTTCCGCAAAGGCTTCTATTCCGGTCAGACAATACCCCATATTGCGGTGTACCGTTTCTGCATTGATTTCCATCGAATCATCCGTTTCTTTGGGGAGTACAGTTTGTTCCTTCAACTGACGGATCTTGTATTGCAGGCCGGAGGCGAGCCTTTCCATGTTCCTGTCATGGTAGGTCAGTCCGTCCTTGCGGATACAGTATTCCACTGTCTGCCCCATGAAAGAGTTGCGGAATATTTCGCAACCCCGTATGGTACGGATATGTTCCACCTCATAATACCGCATGGCCTGTACATCCTTCAAATCCTTTTGAATCTTCGGAATCCGGAATTGCGGGTCGTTGTCACATATTGTCTTTTCCAGCCATGTCCGGTGGAATGTGGTAATCTGTTTTCTGAACACTGTTTCGGCAGGCATATATCGGTTGGGATGGCGTGTCATGATGAGATAGTATTCACTTTCATGCCATCCGCGTTTACATTTTTGCAGGGCAATGTAAGTGAGTCCTATACGGCAGTATCGGCGGCTGTCATTACGATCTCTGATATGCTCGAAATCCGTTTCACATCCATAGAATTCGGCCGGAAGTCCTGTATATTTCTGGAACTCCATGACACGCTCCTTGAAATAACGGATATTATCCTGGTCTTTTTGACATAACAGCCTGGACATTTCAGGTGTGATGAATTCCATCCGCAGATAATGGAAGAATTGCGGCTTCTCCTTGAGAACCTTCTCGGCAAGTTTTCTGGTCTGTAGTTTTTTCGGCAGTTGAGGAAACCAATACATGCTGTTTCCGTGTTCGGTGAAATATTCCACAAGTTCCCTGTTCCAGCGTTCCGATGTAATATCCGGATAGAACGAATCCCTTCTGGCCAGTGCCATACAGACCTCTTTCGTCATCAGGTTCGGCTCAAGATGGAAGTTGTAACTGTTGATATCTCTCTTTACTTCAAGTGTATGAATAAGTCTTTCCGGTGTCCGGAATCGTCCGGGAAGTTTGTTAAACAGGTTAGGTTCCAGCTCCATTGCTTTGTCAGCCATGGCATCATCCGCATGTTTGGAGAACCACTCGTAATGTCCGTATGAATCGAAAATGTCGTGCAGGTTGCCTGTCTTGTGACAGATGGCCTTCCATACGGTGTCATAGTCAAGCCAGCATGTATCCACTTCCTTGATACAGCGTATGGCCCATTCCTTGTAGTATGCTGCCTGTTTGAAACATTTAGGCATCATTTTGTCGATAGTCATGGTTGCGATACGTCCGTCATGGATCAGTTCTTTCCAAAGTCTGAAATCCTTGGCTTGTCGCGGAACGAAAGAAAGCATGACGCTTGTTTCATATAAGAACTGCTGTTCATACCTCTCTGAACAGTACCGGTAACCTCCGTTTTGCTGTACGTCACGGTAAAGGGAGTATATTGCATCACGGACTGTTCCGTTGTTCCATGAGGATGAAGGTATCAGATGCAGGTAGTGCATGAAATTCCTGTGTGCGAACAGCGATTCAAGTATGTCACTGTTCCTGTATTTTTCCGGTATGTCAGGAAAATTACTCTTTTCGGCCTTTATTGCCCTTAGACAAATCTGGCGGTTACGTTTTTCTTCAGGTATCTTCGAAAGCTGCCAGGAACGCCATCCGTAATCATCTGTTTTGAATATACTGTCAAGTATTTCAGAAGTAATATATTTCTCCGGCAGATAGTTGACCAGTTCCGGACGGTGTTCGGCTGCGGCCAGTTCAACCATTTCCATTGTGATGAATTTGTCCGGCATATAGGATATAGCCTTTGTCATATTGATTTCTTTCATGATTCCAGTTTTTTAGGTTTGATGACTTTTATAAGTTGTGTTTTGCGGAATACATATACCGTTTTCCCTTTTTCACTGACTCTTTTGGGAAGGCTTTTCCAGGTATCCCATCCGTTGACAATTTCCGGAGTGAATTCCAGTTTTCCCGTTTCGCCGATTACGGCAAAGGAAAGTCCTTTGTCCAGAGGGGAAGGCGTATGGTCCTTGTCGGGAACAAAGACAGAAAATTCAGGATTGCTGATTTCATAGATTTTTCCTTCATAGCCCAGAAACCATCTGCCATTTTCATACAGGTAAGTCCAGTCACCGAGCAGGAAGAACTTTTCCTTGCCGGATATTTCCTTTGCTTCGTGAATGGGATTCCCATTATTCAAAGGCCAACAGCTTGTCTTGTTTTCATTTGATGAGAGGCTGCCTCCCAGATGGAGCAGGTTTCCCAAAGCGAGCAGTTTTCTCACCCTGTCTTCCGTACGGTAGAATGTCCTGAGTATTCTTCCGCAGTTTTCAAAATCCCCTTTTTCAAAAACGGTGATGTACCGTATTCCTTCCGGCAGGGACATTCCGATGTAAGTGTTTTCATCATTTGTCATAGTCGTATATTTTTATATGATTGTTTATGAATGGGATTCTTTGTCATTCCAAGTCTCTTGCGCGGACTGGATTATAGGGACAGGACTGTACCAGGTAATTGGTATTTCTGCCCTGAGTCTGACTGTGCTGTCTGAAACATTCGATGTCATCTTCCTCCAGTTTCAGTTTTCTTCTGTTCTTTTGCAGGAAGTCTGCTGCCTTTTCTATGGAAGAGAAGACCGCCTTTGGCTCGAATGAACTGTATTCGTGCCATGCGTTGCAGCTGAAAAGGATATACATTTCAGCCTTTATTCTGTTACTTGCTGCCATATCTTATCTTATTATTACGGTTGATAAACGACAAAGCCCGATTCCGCTGGTGACGGAACCGGGCCTGTCGTATTTCGGTTTCAGGTTCTAATTCTGGTTATATGAAAGCAGGAAATCGGCCATTGCTCCGTTCTGTGGAATCATGGCAGGAAAATCAGTCTTTCCAGGCTTGTAGATTTCTGTCGCTACATTGTAGACATCCCACGCTGTAATGCGTGGCTGTTCAAGTGAGAGTTTGAGCAGTTCTTCCGTAAACACGGAAATCTGTCCCTGGTTAAGCGGATAGGTATCCACCTGTGATGCCAGTCTTTTGTCTGCACTGTCATGGGATACACGCAGAGCCGTCAGCATACCGATAATCATGTATAATTCACCGGGTGTCAACACCTTTTCCTTGAGCCTTTGGATTCGGCTTCTGTCCGCATCCATGTCACGCTCAAAATTGCGCATCCAGTCATCCACCTTCCCGAACAGTTCCTCGGTAGTCACCTTGTCCTTGCCGTAGTTGGCAACGCTTCGTTCGGGTGAAAGGATACACTGGTTGTGGCAGATACGTACGCAGGGACCTATTGCCGCCTGGATACCGTCCTGATGGTAGGCTACCACGAGTGTGGTTGTCAGTTCGTCGGTATCCCCGTTCAGAATACGGATTGTTGTGAAGATTCTGCGCAGTACATGTGCCTCTACCGCCTTCTCTCCATAGGTCTGTTCCACCTGTGGCAGGATGACCACTCCGGGCTGTGTCCGGTTCTTGTTCTGGGCGGCGAAGATTTCCTCCACCTCGTAGTTCAGGTTGTGACGGCGGCAGATGTCCGTCATGCGCTGGATGACCTGGTAGTGGTAGATTCCCCTGACCGGATTGCCGTAGATGTCGTTCTCCTTGTAGGTACGCTGTAGTGTTTCAAGGTCCATTACTTCGATTCCGTTGTTCTGGAAATCAAACTGTCTCTGATTGTTCAATGTTGCTAAAGCTTCCATAATTATATTTTTTAAATGGTTGGTAATTATTTGTCCAATAGGTTGATGATACGGACTGCCTCTTTGAAGCGTCCGATATTTTCCGGAAGAGGATTCCTGTATTCCTCTTCCTTCATGCGTCTTATAGAAGGTATTCCCGTCAAGGGCAGAGCCTGGTTGACTTTCCATCCGTCGGTGAATGCCTTCGGCTGGAGACTGTCATGACAGATCACTTCCCCGACACATCCGTGGACGAGCATGTTGCATACGGTCATCATGCAGCAGGTCCGGCTGATGTCTTCTCCGACCAGGTAGTTTCCCGGATTGTGCGCATGGTATGCCAGCAGGAGTCTTCCGCTTCCGCATGTAGGGTCTCCCATCCTCTGTCCGGTCTCTTTTTTACCTGCCGCGCACATGACCATGAGTTCACAGATATGTGACGGCGTGAAGAACTGTCCGTTTGCCTGCTGTCCCGGTTTTGAGCAGTAAGCCATGTGGAGTTCACCGAAAGCGTCGAACCAGCCCGACCTGCCGATCTGCCTCTGCATGATACGTGTCCATTCGGCTGTCATTTCCATGAACGAGGCGTTTTGCTGACGCTTGTATTTCCAGTTGCTTATTGGCGGTGCTCCAGGAGAGAAGCCGTGGATGATGAAACGCAGCAGGTCGTTGAATACGGTCTGTATTTCATAGCCGCATGATGAGGCAAAGCCTGTGATGAGCCTGTCGAGTGGCCTGACTTCGTTGGAGATTTCATATCGTGCCATATTCCTTTATTTTATAATTGGTTATAGACTGTCGTTGATTCTGTATACTGTTACGGTATGGTTTTCATTGTCCGTGTGTATTCTGACGGGACCGTATCCCATGAATTTCATGCGGATTTGTCCGTGCTGTCCCATACCGTTCCACTGCTCACGTGATATTTCCTTAATATCCATGCGGTACCCCCAAAGTACAAGAGAGTCAGGCAGGATTCCCTTGTAGAGTCTGCCTTTCAGGATTGCGGCCAGTTCGTCCAGCTCGCTCCGGCTGTACAGCGTGAATGAATCGCTGCGGAAGGTGTATTCGCCTGTCCTTTCCCTGTCCCGGTGTTTCATGATATGATAGCGGAACCAGTTACGGGTGGTGTAACCGTCATACAACGGATTCGGTTCTCTGTATTCCCATTTCCTGACCGGAGCATCGAACCTGAGACTGCCCGTATTGCTGCGCTTCCCGAATCCCCATGTTCTGAATATGCGTATTTCAGAACCTGCGGGTTTCATGTTCCGGATATTGACCTGAGTCCAGGGACTTCCGGTGGTATCATAGGCGGCTTTTCCCATGTCATCGAAACAGAATACCGTTTCCGGTATCAGGCATATATCCGCATATTTGCCTGTTATCCGTTCTATATGAGCCTTTCCGAAATAGTCACCAGAACGTGAGACAAATTCAACGCAGTCTCCTTCTGTCGGGCACATCTGCCTGCTTCGGACATTCTCCATCAGTTCCAGCATACGGTTCACTTTCCGTACTTCCTTTTCTGTAATGGGATACCCGAAGTCACCGTTTGCCAGTTCAAGACTGTCAAGGTCATATCGTATCTTTGTATTCATCCTGTTCTCCTCCTGTTTTGTGTATAGCGTTCAACCTGTCGGGTGATCATATCACAGAATTTCTGGCCGTTTTCTTCCTCACCCCTGAAATAGGCGGCCATCATCAGCAGGTTCTTGTTGTAATAATGCACCCATTTGTCATGGAAATGTGCGCCGGGAACCTGTCCGAATGTTTCCTGAAACAGTTCCAGGGTCAGATCCTCGTCCTGTCTCCTGTTGTATTCCCATATTGCCAGA
Source organism: Bacteroides sp. An19 (assembly GCF_002160215.1). NCBI lineage: Bacteria > Pseudomonadati > Bacteroidota > Bacteroidia > Bacteroidales > Bacteroidaceae > Bacteroides > Bacteroides sp. An19. The sequence continues at coordinate 142,339 of NZ_NFKD01000005.1, forward strand.
AGCAGCATGTCATTGTAATTCAGTCTCATATTGCGTTGGTATTTGAAATGGCCATTATGATGTTGCAGCAACCGATTTCCCGGACATTCTCCTTCAGCTTTCCGTTGTTTACCAGTCTGTCGTATGCCTCATGCACAAACCTGTATGCAGGCGAATCATATCCGATACCGTGAAGATGTGATGTCGTCGCCACATTTATCCGTGATGCCATCATGGAAAGTATGTCCTCTTTCCCTGCCCGGCGGTTGCTGAAGGCATCCAGTATATTCCGGTGGATGCACGTTCCGTATCTGGCACGGTAATATTCCATTTCTTCTTCATCGGTGAAGGAATACACCTCTTCCGCTATCGTATCCTTTACAAGACGGAATGTACGGCCTCCTTTTTTCAGTATGGCTGTAATCTGTGGAATATGCAGTGTTTCACAGTAGCCGCTTATTTCCATCGGATGCACGTACAGGCGTGTCTTTCCTTTTACAAGATAAATGGCCTGTGATGTACAGCCTGTTCTGTCCGTGTCGAATCCCTCTCCATGAAATTTCTCTTTTATTTCCTTGTAGAATGCGTCCGTTTTCTCATGGGAAAGACCTTTTCCCCATTCATATCCGCTTTCCAGACTGAAAAGCAGATGGAAGAGGGTTGTCCGCCCTGTCTTGCTTTCCCAGTAGCCGTAAAGGTCAGTCGTGCCAGATTTCGGTCCGAACCTGTATCCGTCCGGAGTATAGCTTTCCATCACTTCCAGGAGTGAGTTCATGAAATTTTCCGATTCTTCCGAATTCCACCATTCTGACGTATCGTCATCCATGGCATAAGCCGGTATATGGTTCATAACCTGCAGGCATTCCGGAGTTTCTTTCAGAATGTCCAGCATCCTTGTGACGGCTTCCTTCCTTTGCCTGATGGAGAACAGTTCCGTTCCGGTATCCGCGTGAAGCCTGTTCTGTGTCTTCTGGTCTGTAATCATGACTTCTGATTTTTATTGTTATACATTGTCTGCCTGTAAGGTACAGGCATTCTTATTTCTTGTTGTCCCTGTTGTCTGTTTGCCCGCATCCCTGCAAGGCTTGGCGGAAAAAAATACCGGAGCGAAGCGAGGATGATTTTTTTCCAGACAACCAGCCCGGCAGGGCCGCCTTGCGGGAGTTGCGCGGCAAACAGCTATTTTTGCAGCAAGAAATGAGGATGCGTGATTGTTTTTTATGATAGACTGAAAATGACTACATTTGCAGATGAAATATCTATTGTAATATGACAAAGGCAGAGCTTGTTAAAGAAATATCTCAGACTACAGGTACAGATTCAGTCACGATTCTGTCTGTAATAGAAAGTTTTATGTCAGAAGTAAAGTCTTCACTGGAGCGAGGAGATGAGGTGACCCTTCGCAGTTTCGGAACTTTCTGCTTGAAACATCGTGCGGAAAAGGTTGCACGTAACCTGTCATTGAATACGTCAATGGTTATACCGGAACATGATATACCATCATTCAAGCCATCCACTGAATTTTTGAAAAGACTGAAATGAAACTTATTTTATATTCAGCAGATTTAAGTACGGAACTTGAGCTGGCTTTTGCTGATCAGGGAATTCGTGCAGGTTTTCCTTCTCCAGCCCAGGATGCAATGACAGAAAGTATTGATTTGAACAAGGAACTTGTCAGACATCCTGCAACGACATTTTACGCCCGGGCCGTAGGTGATTCCATGCTCGGGTGCGGTATTGATGACGGTGACTTGTTAATTATAGACAAGGGACTGGAGCCGGGAGACGGCGACATTGTGGTAGCCTATATCGATGGAGAGTTTACTTTAAAAAGAGTCCGATTGGAACCTGATGGAAGTTGTTTGTGGCTGATGCCTGAAAATGACTCCTATCATCCCATTAAGGTAACGGAAGAAAATGATTTTATCGTATGGGGAGTGTTGACTTATAACATCAAGTGCCAGAAAAACAAAAAACACAGATAGTATGGTGGCTCTCGTTGACTGTAACAATTTCTATTGTTCCTGTGAACGGGTTTTTAATCCCGATTTGCGGACTGTTCCCGTTGTTGTCCTGAGCAACAATGACGGCTGTGTGGTTGCACGCAGCAATGAAGCAAAAGCATTGGGCATTCAGATGGGGACACCGCTGTTTCAGATTCGGGATATGTTAGAAAAGAATAGAGTGGCTGTATTCAGTTCAAATTATTCCCTTTATGGTGATATGAGTCGCAGGGTTATGTTGCTTTTGTCGGAATATGCTTCTGAATTGACCCAGTATTCCATAGATGAAGCATTTCTAGACCTGAACGGCATTTGTAAAGATGATAGCCTTCATGCATACGGGAAGAAAGTAGTCCGTGCAGTTACCAAAGGAACCGGAATACCGGTAACAATGGGTATATCCTATACTAAAACCTTAGCGAAGGTTGCAAGCCGCTTCGGGAAAAAATATAAGGGATATGAAGGCGTGTGTATCATAGATTCTGAAGAGAAGAGAGAAAAAGCCCTACGACAGACAGATATAGGTGATGTTTGGGGCATCGGATTCAGGAATAGGAAAAAATTGAACTATTATGGCATCCGTTCAGCATGGGATTTTACACAGAAATCTGAAAGATGGGTCAGACAGATTCTTACAATAACCGGTGTGAGGACATGGCGTGAATTGCGCGGAGAAAATTGTATTGAAATTGAGAACCTTGCAGAAAAGCAGAGTATCTGTACAAGCCGTAGTTTTGCCGATGCTGGCATAGCCAGTCTTGATGTACTTGAAGAGGCTGTTGCAAATTTTGCTTCCTCTTGTGTACGTAAGCTCAGAGAACAAGGAAGCTGTTGTAGGGCAGTTACATTGTTTGCTTATACGAGCAGATTTCGTCAGGACTTACCAAGTTTGTCCGTCAACAGAACATTCTATCTGCCTGTACCTTCCAATAGTTCTCAGGAGATTATCGGAACTGTAGTAAAAGGTTTACGAAATGAGTGGAGGAATGATAAAATATATCATTTTAAAAAGGCTGGTGTTATCTTATGGAATATTTGTCCAGATTCAGCAATACAGACCGATCTCTTTGATAAGATTGACAGGAACAGGCTGAAAAGACTGGAAGATACCATTGAAGCAATCAATCGGAAAAACGGTCATAATACGGTAAAAATAGCTGTTCTTGGAAATGGCAAAGGATGGAATTTGAAATGTGAGCATATTTCCAAACAATACACTACCAACTTGAAAGATATTATTGATGTTAAGTTGAAGTGAAGGCGGAAATAGATTATCCATTCCCGCCTTTTTCTTTTTTAATTATGTATGTATGCTCCATCCGTGGAAACGTTCCATGGTGACTGCAAAGGATTCGTCCGGATTTCCATGATACAGCAGTCCTCCAACTATGCCTGTATTCCCGTCCGGATAACGTTCGCGGAATCCGAACGAATACGGCGCATGGTCGTAATAAAGTTCGATTTCGCATGGACGGTTATCGTTCTTTTCCCATTGCTTGAGACGTTCAAGACAGTTTTCCAGTGTCTTGTCATTGATGGATTTTGCATACTGTACGACCTTGTCGTAATGCTCTTGTGAACAGCAGATTTTCATATCGTTTGAATTTATTGGTTAGTAAATGTTTTTTCAGTCAATCCAGAAAGTACCGCAATGAGGGCATCTGCATCCGGCTGGATATTCATTAGAATATCTCACGTCACGATGGCGTTTGTAGTTCATGTCACCGAAGGTGCATTTCCCACTTCGGAATGTCTGCTCATAAGCGGCTTCCTGTTTCTTGTATTCAGCCATCCGGCTTTTTCGGACAGATCCGGTAAAAGGTATCATGCCCGTTTCCCATTTTGTGGAATCACACCAGTCATTGGTCATGCCGCAGACTTCATTGGCATAGGAATAGTGTACCTGTGAATCGACAAACAGGTTCTCCCTTCGGAAAGGGAAAGTGATGTCCAACGGAATGCGTACATGATGTCCGGAACCGTTCCGGCTGTCGGCAATGGCGACCACTACATTCCCGTGGAAACGGATGCTCTTGAAATCGTTCTCAGGGTCTTTGCTGATGAGCCTGTCAAACATGGCGTTGAAGTAGATGCGTAGTTCTCCGCCGTATGTGGCATTCTCTACCAGTTCTTCAATCTTCTCGTCAAACTGCCCCTTTTTCAGATGCAGTGCACGGCGTACCTTATGGCAGGCCATGGCGACTGATTCTCCCCGCAGTGAACAACCGGTCAGATATCCGCTGATTTCCACTCCGAGCGAATAGAAGAAATTAGTGACGGACGAGTTGCGTATCAGATCCTTTACCGGGTCGGAATCGTTCCGGTCGTAGATAAGTTCCCTGATTTCATCTTCATGATCTTCAAACTCTCCGGCTAAATTGTCCGTTTCCATATTCTTTCTTGTCTCCTCCAGATAGTCGTGCATGTTTGAACTTTCCTGTTCTTCATACCATTCGTATGCCTTTTCATAGAGTTTTTCCATATTGTTGGAACGGATGCATTCCTCCTGGATGTCTTCATGCTCATCAAGATCATCCCGGTAGTCCACGTAGTAGAGGCTTACATACTGTGGAATATAGTCTGTAAGTTGTAATGTCTGGTTCATGATTCCTGATTTTAAGAGTTATACAAACGAAAAAGCCCTGCTTGTCGTGCAGGGCCTGATTCTTGTGGAACTGAAACCTTTGGAATGTCTGTTTGTATGGTATCTCCATGTCTCAAGCAGATAATCCTTGGTTTCCTTGATACTTCCGTGTACCATACATCCTTTTTCATCATACAGGTAGCAGGTGTTAAGGAGAACCGGTATGCCGTCATACACCTTGTACATGTGCAGCTCAATATCATTCTTTATGGCGGCGGACTTTTCCTTTTCTACTTTTCTGTGTATGGCTTTTCTGACCTTGCCGATATGAGGAGAGGTATAGCCGATTATTTCCGAATGGAATGCAAACTGATATTTTTCCATAACACTTTGTCCGTATTAAAATTCTGATATAAGTTCATCTTCATATACCTCCAGTTCAAGACCGCTCTCGACAATCCTGACCAGCCAGCGGCATTCCAGTCTTTCCATCAGTTCGACGGCACGGTATCCCTTATAGGGACGTTTCAGAAATACAATGTCTCCAGTTTTCATATTTGTTCCTCCTTTTTATTGTGCGTAGATTGTTTCTATCAGTTCTGCATCCGTAAGATAGCGCAGTTCCTGTGTGGAGCAGAACAGGCAGATGCCATCCAGCAGTTCATTTGCCGCAGCATCCAGGTTCCGTACTCCTTCGATCAGAGATTCTTCCAGTTCCTTGCTTGAAACAAGATATATTCCGTGAATGTCTTGAACAGTTCTCAAAGGGAAACGTCTTTCCTGATAGATGATGTCCTTTATCATGTCATCCTGTGGTGGCAGTTTGGCGCTGATTGTCTTGAACTGTTCGGGTGCGAGTTCCTTCAACCTGTCAGGATTGAAGCGGAACATTCTGAATCCCTGATATTCAAATCCGGCAGGTTCTGCTATTCTGTTAATGGTCAGGAAATCATGCACATGTCTGTTGCAGTCCCGGTTGTCCACATAGGCATGGAACGGGGGAAGGGAATTGAGGTTGACGGTGATGTCCGTGTAGGATTCCCAGCATTCCGGATTCTCTTTAGACCGGGATTCAAGTCCTACATACAGATTGTCATTGTCGATATAACTGTTCAGGACGAGTCTGACCTCAATGCGTTCAGCCGGATCTGTGGCTGTTTTCCAGTATAGAGTGTTCGATTTGTTCATACTTGTATTGTTTTTATGAGGGAATACGGCAGTTATTCTACCGCATTCCCCCGAATGTTATGATTTGATATTTATTTGTTCCTGTGCCGATTCCTTTTTCACGGTCCTCAATCTTTTTAGGAGATACAGGAAATATTCACGGTCATAGATCCGAAAAAGAAATTCCTCTGATGTTTCCTTGATGTGTCCGATGAAAGTTGCGGATTCCCTGCCGGGAGGATATTGAAAGAAATGTCCGTCGGAAACAAGAGTGAGCTTCTTTCCTGATACATGGTCTATCAGTTCGTCCGGAGTTGCGTAATGTCCTTTTCCTTTATAGAACTGATAATGGTTCCGGCGAAGACTTTTCAGGGTATTCGCCATGTCCGTCCTTGCTTGTCTGGAATCTGATTGGATGACAAGGTTGCAGATGAATACAGGCTGTTTCCCGTCCACTGAAAAATAATAGGGAATGAATCTGGTTCCGGTTGTGACCGTTTTGCTTGTTTCCTCTTTTGAGATTACGGCTTTCCGGTTGATGATTGTCATGTACATGTCTATTTCGTTATCCAGTTGAATTTGCGGTGTGTATGCCGGTCTCATGCCTTTAAAGTAACGGCTTTCTCTGGTGAAACAGAAAATATATACACTGTTGTAATTGTAATCTCCGGCAAAGAATGAATCCTGCTTCATACGGAGTGGACGTCCTACGTGTAACAGGTCATAATATTCACCTTCTGTAATTTCTTTGAACGGTGCACATAATGATTGGAGATACAGGCGGTTCATCTTGTCAATCCTTTTGGAAGTGACGACTGTCAGATACGGGTTATTCTCCTGTGTGCGCAGTTCTTCAAGAGTCTCTCCCCCACGGTCACTTCGGACTCCATCGGTCATACAAGTCAGGCATGTTCCGTTGTAGTATCGTGAATCGATTACATATCTCAATCGGTCTTTCATGGCTTATAGGTTTTGAAGGTTCAACACTCTTTTGACTGCATATACGGCATTCTGTGTAAGCTGCCGTTGCCATGCCTTATATTTGGGCGACCATTTGAAACCGTATGATTTCAGTTCCTTTCGCTTCTGGTCGTCCGGAATACTGTCAAACAGGATTTGCAGGCGGTCTGCCTCATAGTTCCATACCAGCGTTCCACCTTCAAATTTCAGTTCACGGTTTTCCCGTTCTCTGATTTCCTGAAGTTTCAGTCTGGCCTGGCGTGCCATTTCCGGCAGTTGGAAGAAACGGTTTCGTGGAGTGATAATCGGTTTTTTGCATTGTGCATTGAAGTCTGTAATGAAGTCCACCGCTTTCTGTACGATTTCCACTTCTCCTTTTCCCGCATAGGTGCTTACTTTATTAAGGATACTGCTGACAAACAAGGCACGGCTGTATCCTCTTGCTTTACCGGTATCAATATCATGAATGGTCTGTGCGCTGCTTGCAATGTCACGCTTCAGACGGTTCCATGCCTCTTCCTGCTTCTGTTCTTCCGGTTTGGCAGCCTCTTTCATCCTTTCCATGGCAGCCTTGAAGCGGTTACGCCAGTCATGAAATTCATCAAATCTGTTCTGGTATGCATCCAAGGCCTTGTTGTTGCGCTGGCAGTTGAATTTGGCAGGCCCTGTCACCATCGGACTGGCACATCGTGAGAGACTGCCCAGCAAGGCAGAGAACTTACTATGGTATGCACTGACATACTCGTTCTGCTTTTCTTCCGGAATCTGTTTCAGATCCTCTACAAGTTGTTTTTCATATTGCATGATGTCTGTTTCCGCCCTTGCTTCAGGTTCGTAGGAACTCCATCTATACGCGTTGTATGCAGCATCAAGCAGGTCTTCCAGATAGCCGGGATACAGGAATTCCACAGCTTCCCATTTTTCAAATTCAGACGGATGAAGTTCTGTTTCTCCGTCTGCCGCTTCGATGGTGTGTACATAGGACCCCATTCCCGTACGGCGTTTACGGAAATGAAAAAGGACGGCTTCGTCATCCGTCCCTTGTTCTCTGATTTTCTTCACTCGGTAAGCATTCTTTCTTGTCAACGTGATAACCGTCTGTTTTCCGGTCTTGTCCTTCATGAGGTCTGCTACTGTACCTTCACATACCTTCTTTCCAACTTCTTCAGTCATATTCTTTTATTTAAATTAGACATGACCGGCTCCGTGGAGCCAGTATTTCAATTTCTTACTGGCCCGGCTGTTCTTTGCCAATGACCGGTGCAAGGCTTGGCGGAAAAAAATACCGGAGCGAAGCGAGGATGATTTTTTTCCAGCCAACCAGCCCGACAGGGCCGCCTTGCACAGTCAGTGGCAAAGGGCGATATTTGCTGTAAGAAATGAAATAATGGATATTATGCTGGATGATATTTTATAGTAAAGCATGTTCTTTGTGCCTTATAGCAAGTTTGATTTTTTGCATTATTTAAGAATATGGGTCCTTAATGTGGAGTATAGACTTGTTCCGTAATATGAAAATAAACTAATATGAATAAAAGAAAAATGAAGCTTAGTATTTTTCTTTTATTAGTTGTAGACATGTTGTAGCGGAAAAAATGTTGTAGATTTGTTGTAGGAATCAAAAAAAAGGAGTTAAGATGTTTATCTTAACTCCTTGATTTTCAGCAGTCGGGGTGACTGGATTCGAACCAGCGACCACACGCCCCCCAGACGCGTACTCTAACCGGGCTGAGCTACACCCCGTCACTTTTGTTTTGCGAGTGCAAAGGTAACACTTTATTTTGAATCTGCAAACAAAAAAAGATTTTTTTTGCTTTGTCCTCAAGAGGCTATTTAAATTTATATGAATATCAGGTAATACCCGTTAGCGGAATTAATGTTGTATATAATTCTATTAGGGCTACTTCATTCTATGTCCTCCAATGAGGGGATGTATATCCCTGGTATGGAGGACATAAAACCAAACCGTCTGCGGATGGGGGTTATGAACCAAGATAATAGCTAAACTATGAGCGTGTTTTTCATTGTTTCTCTACTACAATTCTGTTATCCCATCGTTTCTGAATAAAAATCAAGCATATCATAAATATCATCTTGAGTGGCAGTCTGGTTGATATGAATATCACCTACTTCGCTGATTAGTGTAAAGTTAACCTTTCCTTCAGCACTGTTTTTCTTATCATGACACATAAAAGCATACAAACGCTCATAATCCTCGCAGGTGAAAGCCACACGGCCATAATTTTCTTTAATAAATTGCAAAGTCTGACGAAGTTTTTCCTTGGGGAATCCCATACGTAAGTGAGAATAATACAGTTCGCATACCATCCCAGCCGCTACAGCATAACCGTGCAAAATAGGACGACCATTTTCCAAAGCAAGACTTTCGAAAGCATGTCCTACCGTATGCCCGAAATTTAACGCTTTACGGATACCTTTTTCAAATGGGTCTTGTCTTACAATCTGCTCTTTCACCTCAATGGACTTACCTACCAATCTTTGTAGGCACCCGTAATCAATCCGGTTCAAATCAAAACCAACCAGTTCGCTCCAGTGGCAGGCGTTACTGATTAGCCCATGTTTCAACATCTCCGCATAACCAGAAAGCAGATTTTCCCGGTCAAGCGATTTCAGAAATCCGCAGTCTATCAATACAGATTCGGCTGGGGCAAATGCGCCGATTTCATTCTTCAGCCCATTGAAATTTATGCCAGTCTTTCCTCCCACAGATGCATCTACCATCCCCAACAATGTGGTCGGAATATTAATCATCGAAATACCCCGCTTAAAAGTAGCAGCTGCAAAACCTCCTAAATCGGTTACCATACCTCCGCCTAAATTTATCATCAGCGAACGACGTGTAGCCCCTTTCAAACTCAATTGCGTCCACACATACGCCAATGTTTCCAGGTTTTTGTGCACATCCTCTACCCCTATACAAATTTCAACGGCATTTTTCAAGAAAGGAAACCTACAGATAATCGGAAAACAAAAGACATGTGTGTGTTCATCTGTCAAGACAAACACTTTGTCGTGTTCACTTTTCGTTACCGCTTTCTTTAAATCATTTTCCAACTGATTGCAAATTACTACTTCCTGCATACTCATAATTATTTGTTTATTTGGGGGCAAAAATAGAAAAAAGTTAGCAGCAAGACGAAAGCATTAACAAATATTCAGGATGAAAGATTAAACCTTATCTTGCTTTTTCTGTCAAACAGGCGACAAACATTTAGACATTAATTAAAAGAAGACAATGAAAACGTGGGTTATGGGGTTACTACTGATGTTCGCAGGAACAGCAACCTTTGCACAAGGCAACAGTAGATTAGGAAAGATTTCAGGAAGTGTAATTGATGCAGATGACCAATCACCGGTAATGGAAGCTACAGTACAAGTGTTATCATTACCAGACAGCACAATGGTGACTGGTCAATCAACCGATTTGAACGGACGGTTCTCGATCAATGTACGTCCGGGAAATTATGCATTGAAAATATCATTTATAGGCTATACATCTGATGTAAGAAGGGTGTCTATTACAAAATCCAAACCAAATCTGAATATCGGAACGGTAAAAATGCACATGGATGCCGTAATGTTGGAAGCGGCAACCGTAGTAGCCCAGGCTCCCGAAGTAACCGCAGTAGCAGATACACTGGTGTACAACAGTTCGGCATACCGCGTACCTGAAGGCTCTGCCCTGGAAGAACTGGTAAAAAAACTTCCCGGGGCAGAAGTGGACGAAAATGGAAAAATCACCATCAATGGCAAAGAAATTACGAAAATCATGATTGACGGAAAAGAGTTTTTTGCAGATGACCCTAATATCGCCATGAAAAACCTTCCAGTCAACATCATCGACAAAGTACGGGCATACGACAAACAATCAGATATGGCACGTGTGACAGGTATTGAGGATGGTGAAGAGGAAACCGTGCTTGACCTAAGCGTAAAGCCGGGTATGAACCACGGATTTTTCGGGAACGTAGACGGAGCGTACGGTACAGAAGACCGATATAGTGCCAAACTGCTTGCCAACTACTTCAAAGACAAAAAACAATTCACCGTTATAGGTTCGGCAAACAACGTAAATGATAATAGTTTTCCCGGTGGAGGTGGCGGTTTCCGCCGTCAGGAAAACGGCCTGACAGCTGTGAAAATGCTGGGAGCGAACTTTGCTACCGAAAACGACAAGTTCAAATCGGAAGGAAGTATAAACTTCAATTACAAAGATGCTGACCAAATCAGCAAACAGTCGTCTGAGACATTCGTTTCCACCGAAAGCAGTTCGTTCAAGAATGCTATGGACCATACACGCAATAAAACGACCAATCTGACAGCAGATGCTTTCATGGAATGGCGTCCGGACACAATGACCACGCTGATATTCCGGCCACGTATCCGTTATGGAAAAACTGACAACAGCAACGGACAGAATTCATACACTTTCGACCAAGACCCTGTATATTCTACAGATGAACTGTTCAACACCGATGATATTACCTCACTGGTGCCCGAAGCCAACATTGTCAATAGCGTGTTGAAAAACTCGTTGAGCAAGAGTGATGATATTACTGCCGGAGGTTCGGTGATTATCAACCGCAGACTGAACAGCGAAGGACGCAACATCACCTTCCGCGGCAGATACAACTATACGAATAGCAGCAGCGAACAATTTTCACTTTCAGAAACCGAATATTTCCAACAAACGGATGAAGAACGATTCGAACGTTTAAACCGGTATATCAATACTCCCACCAAAAACAGTGAATACAATGCGCGGCTGACCTATAGCGAACCTATATTCAAAGGTGGGTTTTTACAATTCGGATACAACTTCCAGTATAGCCACTCTACCACCGACCGTTCTACTTACGACATGCCCGAAGAGTGGACCCTTGACGGCAACACTTCCGGAGGAACACTCAATACCGACTTAAGTAAGAATGCCACCTATAATTATTACAATCACCAGGTAGATGTTTCATTCCGTTGGATACGCGAAAAGATGCGTTTCAATATCGGTATGTCCTTCCAACCCCAATGCTCTACACTTAGTTATTCGCAAGGCGACTATCAAGTAGATACTGTACGGAACGTGTTCAACTTCACACCGACCCTAGACTTCCGCTACCGCTTCTCCAAAACCAGCCAGTTGCGTATCCGCTACCGTGGAAGAAGTTCACAACCTGATATGATAGATCTGCTTCCGATTTCGGATAATACCGACCCTCTGAATGTAACGGTAGGAAATCCGGGACTGAAGCCAACTTTCACCAACCATTTGCGCGTGGAATACAACATATTCAAAACCGAAACCCAGCGTGGTATGTTCTCGTTCTTCAGTTTCCAAAACGTACTAAACGACATCAGCAACCGACGTATTTATAACTCTGAAACCGGAGGATACACCACCATGCCTGAAAATATCAACGGAAACTGGAACTTATTCGGCATTGTGGGAAGTAACATTGCCTTACGTGACAAACGTTTTACCATCAACACCTTTACACGTGCCAATTACCAAAATATGGTGAGCTATATCAGTGATAACCAGACCACAACTGATGCCGATAAGAACACTACCAAACGACTGTCATTAGGCGAACGTTTACGCGGAACGTTCCGAAATGACTGGTGGGAGTTATCACTCAACGGTTCACTGGATTATACCCATTCGCGCAACAGTTACCAAACATCGAACAATATGGATACTTACCAATTTTCGTACGGAGCCAGTACCAACGTGCGCCTGCCTTGGAACATGACTATATCGACTGATATTTCTCAAAATTCACGTCGTGGATACACCGATGCCAGCATGAACCGAGACGAACTGATATGGAATGCACAGATAGCTCAAGATTTCCTAAAAGGCAATGCAGCTACAGTAAGCATTCAGTTCTATGACATTCTGAAAAATCAAAGCAACATCAGCCGTACCATCAGTGCAGCCGTGCGACAAGATACCGAATACAACGCTATCTACAGCTACTGTATGGTACACTTCATCTACCGACTGAACCTCTTTGGAGGCAAACAAGGACAAATGGGTGGTCCCGGCTTCCGTGGAGGACATGGTCCGCACGGACCTCGCCGGTTCTAAAAAACGATCAACAAACGGGCACTTATACTTTATTATACTCACCGCTATCATTCACATCCAAGAAAAGGCTCACAGCGTCGCCGACAGAACACCTGTGAGCCTTCTTTTTGCATAGAGCCAAGACATGCTGACATAAAACCATTTTTTTAACCTGACTATACAAGTCTTACCGGACATCGAACCCCACCGTCAAGTTAGAAGTGCAACTCCGCCACCGCCTTCCTCCGTCCTTGGAGCGTAGCGAAAAGGGCGGAGGAAGGCGGTGGAAGCCCGGAATCAGGGTCATCCGGCAATACA